>JAIEBI010000009.1 GCA_029070965.1 Clostridiales bacterium | reverse complement strand
TGACAATCCCGGTGACAATTCCGGTGACAATCCCGGTGACAATTCCGGTAACAATTCCGGTGACAATTCCGGTGACAATTCCGGCAATAGTTCCGACAACAATTCCGGCAATGATAAGAATACGACAGGCATAGGTCTGGCGGTGGCGTTGTCTGTTGTAGGTGTGGTATTGGTAGCCGGAGCAGTTGTTTTTGTGTTATATAAACGTGGAATAATAAAATTCAAAGGCAAGACGAGCAAGCCCGAAACAGGAACTGCCGCATCGAAAGTAGGAGTGGCTAAGCCTAAAACAGATACTGCTAAATCGTCGAAAGTCGATGCGGCTAAGCCTAAAACAACTACGCCCGAACCGAAAGTAAATGCTATTAAGCCCAAAACAAATACTGCCGAATCGAAGGTAAATGCTACTAAGCCTAAAGTAAGTACTACTGAATCGAAGGTGAATGCTACTAAACCCAAAACAAGTACTACCGAATCGAAAGTAAATGCTACTAAGCCTAAGGCAAGTACTACCGAATCGAAAGTAAATGCTACTAAACCCAAAACAAGTACAGCCGAATCGAAGGTGAATGCTACTAAGCCTAAAAATAAATAATTTACAAAGATAAAAACCATATCGATATAAGATATGTGTTTTTATCGCCCCTGCGGTAACACGTCAGTACAGGCGAATATAGTACATCCACGGTTCAAGCATTATGTGGTATAAGGGCTTATTCCTATATGGAGTAAGTCCTTTTGTTTAATGGATTGAAAAAAAATGTTGGGTATAATGCCGAATATGAAAATTAAAATATAGCGGCAAACGGATTGTTTTAATCGATTTGTTTTCGAAATGTGTTCTATATTTAACTATGTATTATAATAAAAGTATTTATTGTCTTTCGATTCTATTTGTTGAATTTCTATTTTTTAATTTGTAATATGGAATTTTTTTTCATTTAATTAAAATTAATACTTGACAAGGGTATATTTTGATGATAATATAGAACCATATTCGGGCGATGAAAGCCTAATGATTTCTATGCGAATTGTAGACCCTATTTGTAACACATTCGCACAGGCGAACATCAAAAATCCGAGAAAGTAATTGGTTGATAACAACTAACAAACTTTATTTGTAAAAGGAGACTAAGGTTATGTATTGTGTAAAATGCGGTAAACAAACCAACGGTGACGAAACTCTTTGCCAAGACTGCAAGGCGGCTGAAAAGACTGTCGACACTGTAAAACCGGTACCGTCCGATCCTAACCAGCCTAATACCTCAATGCTTAGTTTCGGCAAGGCATTGGCCTCGACGATTATGGGGTTTGGCGCATTCATTTTGTCAAACGTACTTAACAGCGGCGGATGGGGAATGAAGCTTATATCTATGATATTTATGGTGATCATAGACGTTGCGGTCATTGTTCTGTCTATAGTCTTCGGCTCGCTGTCTATACGCACGTACAGCACGTTCAAATCCGGCGGCAACAAAAAGCCGATACCTGCATTCATTTTGGGTATAATAGGCGTTATTTTAGCCGGAATAGCAACAGTAATTACACTTGTTTTTCTTTTAGTCGACCTGCCTGCTATTGCATAACCTATGTAAAAGAATATTAAACCAACATACCGCGCGGCAAAGCTTGCCGCGCGGTATACTTTTTGTTCAAATATTTAAAATCGATATAGATTAAAAGGTGATTAATAATATTTTCGGCTTAATATTGACATTATTGTCGGTGCTTGATATAATAAGGTCATGAAAAAGAAAATGGTGTGTATAGCAATAAGCGCTATGGTTGGCGCCTTACTTATAGGTTGCAACAGCAACAACGAGCAGCCGTCGACTGCTGTTGACAACATTACAGTTGACGACGTTAAAATTGCGCTCACGTCTACCGATAGCGGGGTAAAGCTGTCTTGGCAACGTGTTAAGGGTGTGAGTTTTTCCGTATACAAATCTTTGTCAAGATACGGAGAATATGTTCCTGTTGATGACAACATCAGCAACGGTAAGTATACGGACAATGCGCACTATTGCTATTATAGGGTGGTGGCACACAATCGCAACGGGGAAACGCTCAAAATATTTCCCGACATTGGCGAGGAGACGGAGATGTTCGGTAACAACGTCTATGTTTTTTCGCCAGACGACGATGTAGCTAAGGTAAAGAATGATTTTTCCGACATCAAGGCACGAATGGAGCATGCCGAGTTCGATAGCTTTCGATATTCCTTTTTGCTTAAACAAGGGGAATATGCAAATGACATCGGAATAGACGTCGGTTATTACACTACCGTTGCCGGACTGGGCTCCAATCCGACCGATACGTCTATTCGCTCGCTTAGCAGTAAAAACCGCGATACGGGCGGCGGCACAAACATAAACGCGCTTGTCAACTTTTGGCGTGGTGCCGAAAACATTCAAGTCAGAAGCAATATGACATGGGCTACGTCTCAAGGCGCGTACCTCCGTGCGGTGGATATACAAGGCGATTTGTCGTTGAGCGATGGATCGGGTTACGCCAGCGGCGGACTGCTTGCGGACGCGCGAGTAAGCGGTCAGGTAAAATCCGGCACGCAACAACAGTGGTTGTCGCGCAACTGCGAATGGTCGAGCTGGAGTGGCAACCTGTGGAATATGTGCTTTTCAGGCGTCAAAAATCCGCCTGCCGGTGATTATCCGAGGATGAAGTATACTGTGGAAGAAACGTCTACTATCCGCGAAAAACCGTTTCTCACTTTTGATGAAATTAAAGGGTATAGAATAGCGATACCTGCTTACCGACAAAACGCTATCGGGTGCTCATGGACGGGTAGTGAGGGGCGAATAGAAAAATATATCGAGCAAGACGATATTTATTTTGCCCGAGCCGATAGGGACAGCGCCGACACGGTCAATGCGGCGATTTCGAGCGGCAAGTCGGTAGTATTTGCCCCCGGAGTTTATACGTTTGATAAGACAATCAAAGTCGACAATAATGATACTGTTTTGCTCGGTCTCGGCATTGCGACTATTACTCCGACAAACGGCAACGCTTGCCTGACTGTGACCGCAAGTGGAGTGACGATTGCCGGACTGTTATTTGACGCGGGCGAGAAAAAAAGCGATGCGCTGGTATATATCGGCACCGAGAATTCGACTGCAAGCAAAGCAAATCTTCACGATTGCTTTTTCCGCGTCGGCGGTAATTACCAAAGCGCGGCGGCAGACACCTCGCTTGTGATACACGCCGACAATACGACATGCGATAATATATGGATGTGGCGTGCCGACCACGGCAACGGCGTGGGGTGGAACGTAAACGACGGCATAACCGGAGCAAAGATTTACGGCAATAACGTAACCGCATATGCGCTTATGGCGGAGCATTACAAAGGTCACAACGTCGAGTGGTACGGCGAAAACGGAAAACTTTTCTTTTATCAAAGTGAGATTGCGTACGACGTGCTAAATCAGTCCGATTGGATGGACGGCTTGCGCAGAGGGTATTCGTCGCTAATGGTTGATGACAGCGTCAACTCTTTTACGGCGAGTGGTCTCGGAGTATATTCCAATTTCCACAACAGCGGAATTGTGCTAGACAGCGCGATTACCGCGCCGGCAAAACAAGGTATAAATATTTCTCATATTGTCACTGTGCGACTCAACGGTAACGGCGCAATAATGAATGCTGTCAATGATTACGGCGGTGCTGCGGGCGGTAATCAAGGCGGTCTCGTTGCGCATTACACCAAGCAATTCGAGATAGACTGAATAAAAACCTTCCTCGCTGCAAAACACAAAGTGTTTAAGAAAATTGAAAAAAGTTTTTATAAACATATTGCAATCGAAAATTAATGGTGTTATAATATACGCGTAAAGTCAGCATGACTCTATGTTAAGACATATAAATAGTTTGCACGCGGTATGTGTGCAGTGGCAAAGGGACTTGTCCCTTTCTTATGTAGTCCTGACGGACTACATAAGAAAAAATCTTAACTAATAGAAAAAAATCGAAGGGAATTTGATGAACAGGAATTACACAAAAAATGTAATTATTGTTATATTAGCGGCGGTAATGGCATTCGTAACATGCGGATGCAGTCTTTTCGGTGACACAGATGACGGAAAAGATAAGATTACGCCTGCCGTTTACATATCCCAAACTGAAATAACGCTTGCCGAAGGTGACACCGTTCAGCTTGCTGCCGTTTCCAACGACGGCGCGGATGTAACTTGGGTGTCGCTCGATCCTGAAACCGCTACCGTTGACGAAACGGGGCTTTTGACGGCCGTTCAACGCGGTGAAACTATGATTCTTGCAATGTCTTCGACCGAAGCCACTGCTTTTTGTACTATAAAAGTTACCGCGCCGCCGCAGTCGGGCAGTACGGAACCTCCGCAAACAGAGACGCCTGATCCCGAGGTGTTAGTTCTTGCTATGTCGTCCATAGGCTTGACCGTGGGCAGCAACGTTACGCTGACGGCTACGTCGTCGACGGGTGCTAATATAACTTGGGCAAGCTCCAACCCGACGGTAGCGACTGTCAGCAACAGCGGCAGGGTAGTCGGTCTTGCTGTCGGTACGGCGACTATATCGGCGGACACAGGCACGGCGAAGGCGACATGCAACGTGACGGTCACTGCTGCGATACCCGACGGCGCCGAAAAGCCGGGGTATACACTCGTTTGGAACGACGAGTTCGACGGCAGTACGCTTGACAGGACAAAGTGGAATTACCAAACGGGAACACGCGACTTTTATCACGATTTCGACAGCGGCGTATATTTTTGGGGCAACGACGAGGCGCAATACTACACGCAGGACGCAGTGAGCGTTTCAAACGGCTCGCTTGTAATAACTGCCACACAGCAGCCAATGGACGACGGCAGGACGTACAAGTCGGGCAGGATACTTACGCGCGACCTAGCTTCGTGGACGTACGGCTTTTTCGAAGCGAAAATAAAGACTCCGACGGGCAGCGGCATGTGGCCTGCGTTTTGGATGCTTCCGCAGCCGAGCTCGTATGCGAATTTAAGTAACAAGTACGGTGGCTGGCCGTATAGTGGCGAAATAGATATTATGGAAGCTAAGGGTCGGCTACTTAACAAGGTTGACACCACGCTACACTACGGTCCTATCGAAGCGGGTGGCTGGACGAGCAAGTATAATACGAGCGAGTACACAATGTCGTCCAACACCGACCAGTGGCACACGTACGCTGTGGAATGGACGGCTCAATATATTAAATGGTTTGTCGACGGCACGGCCGTAATGACAATCGGTTGCGATACATGGTATACGCTGTCCTCGGCGTCGGCGGGCGCGGCTTCGCCGTTTGATCAGCCGTTCTATATCCTGCTCAATCTTGCGGTAGGCGGCAGATACGACAACTACAACATGCCCGCGGATAACTTTACCTCGGCGAGCATGTACGTAGACTATGTGCGCGTGTACAAAAAGAACGTATAACGCGGACAGTGCTCGGTTTTTTATTAACGGTAATATCTACCTTGCGGTAGTTTACATTAAATAAATATTTATATTGGAGGATGATGAAAATGAAACAAACCAAGTTCGGCAAGCTGTATGCGCTGATAGTGGCAGTGCTTGCTATGTGCATGGTTTTCGCTCTTACCGCCTGCGGCGATAAGGAGGAGGGTAGCGGCAGTAAAACGTTCAAGGTTAATACCTCAACGGGTGTCGTCGACGTGGGCAAAAATATAACGCTTATGGCATCGGGCAACGGCAACGACGCGGTAATGTGGACGAGTAGCAACGAAGGTGTAGCCACTGTCAAATTGGCAAGTGCCGCAGTTACAACGGCTGCGCGCGTGACAGGCGTTTCCGTCGGCACGGCTACCATAACAGCTACTGCCGGTGGAAAGACCGTGACCGTATTGATAACCGTAACGTATCCCGAAACTATTACTATCACAAAAGACGGGACGCAGGTGCCTGCATCTATTCAGCTGTCGCAAAACGGAACTGTTCAGCTTGCGGCTATATCTACCAAGGGACACAACATTGCTTGGGAATCGAGCAGCGACCTTATTGCAACGGTCTCCTCGACAGGTCTTGTAACCGCCAAAGCTTCGAGCGGTACGGCGGTCATATCTGCCAAGTGCGGTGGTGCCGACAACACTAGCGGCGATATCAAAGCGTCCGTTACCGTAACTATCGGCAGCGGCGTAGATGCTGCATACACTGTCGAGCGTACGAGCTTAACTGGTGGCGAAGGTGAAGCAAACGAACATCCCGGCAAATGGATGTATTGGAACGAGTATGACAACGTAACTACCGCAGCATACTCCGAAGGCACGGTAACGCTCGATTTCAATAATAACGGTGCTAACTGGTACAACCTTCAGTTATTCTATACTCCGCGCGCCGACGAAGGTTTGACTGCCGGACAGCTCTACAAGGTAGAGTTCGACGCAAATCTCGAGTATCATGCCGGCTTTGAAGCGGCCAACGGACATGTAACGGTAAACGGCAATCAAATCGTTTTGACTGCCGGTAACGGCCATTACACCGCATATTATTTCCACAACAAGACGGCGTTTCTTATGGGCTTCGGTTGGGAAAACGGCAATCCACCCAAGGATCTAATCGACGTCACGGACGCCACCGTTAAAATTTCCAACGTTACTTGGACGCCGCATACCCAGCAAACTCTCGGTGCGCCGTCATTCTCGATTGCGAATAACGAAATTACGATTAACGACGTTAATCCTGCGGGCACCGTCAAGCAGTCTGTGGTTACTTTGTATGACGGAGAAACCCCTGTCGGCTCTACCGTCGTCAAAAACGGACAAAAGATAGACGTGACGAGAATTACTACAAACGGCACTTTCCAAGGCAAACTCAAAGCGATAGGAACTTCGGTCGCTTATCTTGATTCGCCCGAAGCTACTTCGGCGAACAGCACCGTTGTGGTCGAAAATGAAGAAATCTCTTATGCCCTTGACGTAAACACGGGCGTTGTCAGCGCCGGAACTTGGGGCTATTGGACGTCGAGTTGGGTCGTATTCAGCGGTAACTACACCAACGGCGTGGTAACCGCTACGTTCAGCAACAACGCAGGCAACTGGTACGATACACAGCTTAAATATAAGTCCCTGCATGCTACCGGCGATACTTACAAACTTACGATCACCATAACCGTAGATGCGGAAAATATAGGCGAAGGCAAAGTGTCTATCGGCGCGGGCGGCTATGATCCCAACAACTATCATTATAATCAAGTTCACAACCTGCATGTCGGTGAAAATATAATCGAAGTCGACGTCGAGGAAGGCGCAGCGAATACGTTGCAAATTACCTTCGGTGTCGCCGGCGAAAATAATGCTCAGTGCATTCAAGCCGGTACCATAACTGTTTCCGTTATGGAAGGCTAAGAGTTGCATTGTACCGAGTATAACAAATAGGTCAAATAACAATAAAGGAGAATATAGAGAATGATGAAACAGGCTAAATTCGGCAAGCTGCACATGATAGTGTGCTTATTGCTCTCGTTCTGCTTGATGTTTGCGCTTGTTGCATGTGGCGATGAAACCGAAACCACACCCAAAGGCAAGATAACACTTGCACCTACAACTATATCTATCGATGCAGGCAAGGATGCTATGATCCAAGCTACGCTTACCGATATCTCAGGCGACATTACTTGGACGAGCAGCAATCCCGACGTTGCTACCGTTAAGGTAACAAATGCGGCAGCAACTACCAAAGTAGCTACCGTATCGGGCGTCGCGGCTGGTACCGCCACTATTACGGCTACCGTTGGCGGAAAATCGGCGACATGTACCGTAACCGTCAAATCGATTGACGACGATGGCGACAAGGATAAGGACAAAGATAAAGACAAGGACAAAACGTCTACTATTGCAAACGGCGAAGAGCATGACGCTTATATTGCAGACAAAAAGTGGATTGAATGGCATGACCAAGGTTGGAACGGTGCAGTAGTCGAAGTTACGACCGCAACGCTTAATACCGAGACAGGCGCAGTCACGCTTACTTATAACGTTACGTCCGGCGCCGAAGCAAACGGCGAAGCAATGCAGATGTTCTGGCACGATCCGTCGCTTACGGTAGGCAATGCTTATTTGCTTAACATGACTATCAAGTCTTCCGTAGACGGTACAATCACCATTAACGGCTCGCAGGAAGAGCTCAAAATCGGAGATAACTCAATCTCGCTTTCCTTCGAGCAGATCGAAGAAGGTGCGGCATGGGACGGCAAGTCGATAGGCGCTACCGTGCGCATTCAGTTCGGCGTTAAAGATGTCGGAGCAATTCCTACGGGAACATTTGTGTTGAGTGGAATGCAAATAACTCCGATTCAACAGACCACTCTTCAAACCCCGTCGTTCACTATCGGCGAAGATAATTTAATCACAATTACCGATACTAACGAAGCGGGTGTAGGAAGATATGTGCTCGGATTGTTCAATGACGGCGCTACCAATCCGTTTACGACTATAAATATCGACCAAACAGGCGACTTGATTGACACGTCCCGCGTGGAAAACGGCACTTACAATGCCAAGCTTATGGCAAAGGCCTTAGATGCGCGCTTTGTCGATTCCGATTGGTCTGAAGCAGTCGAGATTACCGTTGAAAACGAAGGCGGCGTCAAGTACGATTTGGATACAGCCGTCGGCACAGGTCAGGAGGCAAATACCCCCGGCACTTGGTGCGCATGGGCTGACCAAAACTGGTGCGGTTCTGAGGTAACCGTGTCATCCGCCAAATACGATAACGGCACGATTACCGTAACGTTTACCTCTACCGGTACCTGTGATTTTGGCTTGCAGGTCAAATATTTCAACCCTAACTACGTTGCGGACACAGTGTACACATTTAACATTGAAGCTACTGCTGCTATGACGGTGCAGGTCGGCAGCGATAATAGCGAAGTGGTCAACCTCGAAGCCGACCAAAAGGTTAAGCTCACAGGCCATGCTTCCGCAAGCTTCTACGTTCATGTCAATATTAAAAACAATATCGGCGGCACCATAACTATCGACAACGTCGTATGGGCTGCGCCGGTAGTAAAGGAAGCACTCGCCGCACCTACGGCTATTGCTATCGACGGCAACACGTTTACCGTAACTCCCGCCGAAGGCACCGAGGACGAGATTGAAAAATACGAAGTCGGATTTTTCAGAGACGGCAAGCTCGAAAAGAACTTTATGATTACGGCGGGCACAACCGGCACGTTCGACATCGCTACACTGTACGAGACCGAATACGCGGTTAAGGTTCGTGCAATCGCCAAAGAGGACGCCGAGCATAAGAATTCCGATTGGTTCGTAAGTGAGCAAACCGTAACGGGCAGCGTCGGATTGGAGTATATCGAAGTCGAATGGGCAACTGTCGGCGATCCTATCTACGGCGAAGTGCACGAAAACGGATCGGATTTTATTTACCACCATTTGTTCCTTAACGATTCGGTAAAAAAGGAGTATGATTTTGACGGCTATGACGTTGAGGTCACGTTGGACGGCGAGGAAGGCGAGGTAGTAGCAGCAAATACGTTAAGTTCCGGCGACATCACCGCGCATACATACCACTTGCACATTCGCGTTAAGGGCAACAAATATCAAACGACTGTATTGACAGTTTCGTTCAAAAAGGACGGTAATGTTGTAGCTATCGTCACATATACGCGCAACGGCGACAGAGAGGTAGTTCTCGATTCTATTTCGGAGTCTGTTTCCGTGGGCGAGACAACGACTATCAACGTTACATCCATTAACGGCAGCACCGATTTGGACGGCAAGGCAATTTCTTGGACAATCGTCGACACCGAGGGCGAGGGCGTAGCGACAATACCCGAGGACACTACCGGCGCTTCCGTCGTTGTCACGGCAGTTGCGGCAGGCAAAGCCACACTTACTTGCACGGTCGGCGAGGGTGATGGTGCGTTCAGCAAAACGTGCGCGATAACCGTCGTAGACGGCGAAGTTGTTATAGTTGCCCAAGACGTTACGTCTAAATTGGTATTGAACGACAAATTCGGTACTAACGGCATACAGTTCCGTATCGAATTGCAGGACGGCACGTTTGCCGAGCTTGTTCAGCAAATTGATCCCGCACAAACCGACGCAGCCATAACGATTGACGGGGAAGAAACTAGCACGTTCCAAATGCCGCGCAAAGAATGGCAGGCTACGGACGTTTATAATCTATGGATTCAGGTTTTGGTCGGTGACGGCTGGACGCACGACTATGAATTCAGATTCAGCTTCAAAAACGCAAAGGGCGTCGAAGTGGCGTATGCTACGTACACCGAAGCCGCGCCCAAAATCCTTAATCTCGACAACATAAAGCTCGATCTTACGCTCAAAGCGGGCGAAACAGTTACGGGCACGGTAATCGCGACAAAGAACGACAAAGTAGAGGGCGACATCGTGTGGACTATCGACGACACAAGCGTCGCGACTATTGTTGTCAGCGAAGATAAGCTTTCCGTAACCGTTACAGCTGTTGCTAAAGGTACGGCTACCGTCAAGGCTACCGTAGACGGCTTGGAAAAGACTTGCACCGTCAATGTTCTCGAAGAAGGCGAAGAAGCGCCTGTTATCACAATCACCGATTTTAGCAAGTTCGAGGGTCCGTACGGTGAGAATTACTATAAGTTCCGCTTTGAAGAATCCGACGCCAATGTAGATAAATATCCCGATATCAAAGCGAGCTTCGACCATACCAACGTCAATGGTGTAGAAACGGCACATAAAGAGTTTTTTCAGGGCGGTGGTGCAAGAACTTATATTGTTACGGTCAAATTTAATGCCGAACCGGTAAGCGGTACAGAGTACAAGATAGATTTGTGCGACGCAAGCGGTAACGTTCTTGCTACGTTCACTTGGACGGCAGAGTAAATCAAGTTTTTCAGCATACACATCAGCAATGGGCGGCGGTGCGCTTTTGCCGCCGCCCGTTATTGTTTTTACGCAAAGTAAATGTAGCAAAATACGAATTTATACAAGGAGTAGACATGGCAAGAAGAAAAGCAACCAAAAGACAGCTGGCAACGCGCATATCATTGCCTATCGTGGCGGCGATACTTATTGCGATAATCGTTATCGCCAACTATTTTCTCAATTTGTATTCGCCTATACTGCACCGCGTATTGGCGGGCGACGGAGCAAACACAAGCTCGGCGGAGGCTAAGGAAGCGCTTGCCGAGGCGGACGGGGTAGTTCGTAATACAGCCGAAGAGAGCATGGTTTTGCTGTATAACGACGACGGCGACGGTGAAAAATATTTGCCGCTAAAAAATATAAGCAAGATAAATCTTTTCGGTTGGGGCGCGACGGATAACGGATTTTTGTTGTCCGGCGGCGGAAGCGGCGGCGCGACTATTCTCGACGTAGACCGCGACGGAAAGAAGCGTATAAAAGTCGACTTGACCGACGCGTTTAAAGAGGCGAATATCGCGTATAACACAAAACTTCTCAACGCATACTCTTCGCAGTACGATTTTGACGCGGACTACCGTAAGGGCGGCACGACAGGATCTGACGTTACGGAAAGCCTTTACAATCCCGGAGCGAGTTTTTACACTGCCGCGCGTATGACGCAAGCCAGAGAATATTCAAAAGACGCGGTCGCCGTTATTTCGCGCTGGGGCGCGGAAAACGCGAGCCAGTCGGAGTTGAAATCTGTGGGCAGCTTCAAAAACGGTACATTCCTCGAACTTACATCCGCGGAGCGCGCCATGTTCGCTGCGCTTGAAATCTACGGTTTTGACGTTACTGTCGTTCTGAACGTTTGCAATAACGTCGAGCTGTCGTTTATGGAAGAATATGACTGCATAAAAGCTTGCATATTCGCAGGTATTCCCGGTCAATCGGGCGCGAGCGCCATACCCAAGCTCATCAACGGCACGATTAATCCGTCGGGTAGACTGAGCGACACGTTGGCGTACGATTATCAAACAAACGACCCCACTTACGTGAATGCCGTCAAGGCAAATAGCGATATCGTTTATCAAGAGGGAATTTATTTCGGCTACAAGTGGTACGAGACCGCCGACGTCGAAGGCTTTTTCGACAAAGCTACCAACTCCCACGGCAAAATGTATAAAGGCTATTCCAAAGGCGGCGGCGATAGAGTAAACACCGGCTACGACGCGGTTGTTCAGTATCCGTTCGGCTATGGTTTGAGCTATACCGAATTCGAGTGGTCGGCCGATTTTTCGAGCTTTACGGGGCTTACCGCGGACGGAAGCTATGAAATACCCGTTACCGTCACCAATATGGGCAACGTCGCAGGCCGTGACGTAGTTCAGCTTTACGGTTCGGCGCCGTATACAAACGGCGGGGTAGAAAAAGCGGCGCGCGTGTTGCTTGACTTTGAAAAAACACCCGTTCTTGCTCCGCACGGCAATGCCGGCGATCACTGCACCGTTACGCTCAAATTCGACGCATACGATCTTGCGTCGTACGACGCATACGGCAAAAATTCGGGCACGCATAAAGGCTATGAGCTCGACGCGGGGCAATATACAATCTCGGTTATGCGCAACTCACACGAGGAGGTAGCGTCGCAATCGCGCTATCTCAATGTCGCTATAACCTACGATACCGACCCCGATACGGGTGCGGCAGTCGGCAATTTGTTCACGGGCAATAACGCTTATGCCGGCAGTCCGATTGACGCCAATCATGGCGACGATTTCCTGTCGCGCAAGGACCATTTTGCTAATTATCCCAAGGCGCGTGCGGGATTTTCCGGCACGTCCAAATCGGGCGATCAGATGGTTTCCATCAACAAGGCTATGTACGACAGCGCTACCGTAAATGCTGCGGGAATTCAGTATGGCCAAGGCGTCGGCATGTTTCTTGTCGGACAAAAGAAAGGCGAGGACGAGGTTGTTGCTACTACGCGTGCCGCGCTTTCCGGCGAGGACGACAGCGTAAAGCTTGGGTTTAATACGGAAGTAATGACGTTTATGCTCGGGCTGTGGGACGATCCCGATATAAGCGCAATGTTCTTCAACCAAATAACACAGCAGGAAACCAAAGACCTTATAGGCAAGGGCGGCTTCCAAACGATAGAGCTTGCCAGCATCGGCAAGGCGTTTTGTAAGGACAAGGACGGTCCCGCGGGCTTTAACAGCAGCGTCGACGATGTTCTTGAAGCAAAGAGCGATCAGTACACGTTGTTTTGTAGCGAGTCGCTTACCGGCTGTTGCTGGAGCAAGGACGTCGCTTACTCCATAGGCGAGGCGCAGGGCAAGATCGGCAATGCCGCAGGAATTCGCGGTTGGTACGGCCCCGGCGTCAACCTTCACCGTTCGGTTTACAATTCTCGCAACTACGAGTATTACAGTGAGGACGCCGTTTTGAGCGGCAAGCTCGCGGCAAACACGATAACCGGCGCGAAGGATAATAACCTTTATTGCTATCTCAAGCATTTTGCGGTCAGCGAAGCGGGCGAAAACCCCAAGGGTCTCAACACTTGGCTCACCGAACAAACGCTTAGAGAGATATATTTACGCCCGTTCGAAATAGCTGTTAAGGACGGCGGCGCTAACGCCATGATGAGCGCGTTCAACAACGTCGGCGGTGTTTGCGCAGGCTATAACTACGCTATGCTCACGTCGGTGCTTCGCAACGAATGGGGATTTAAGGGCAGCGTTATTACCGACTGGTATATGCCGTCCAACCCGTACATGGCCAACCAAAACGCAGGCGTGCTCGCGGGTAACGATTTGTGGCTCAACGGTTCGACGCAGCAATCGGCGGATATCAATTTGTCGGACGCGACTATCGCCTATGCCGCGCGTCAGTCGGTCAAGGGTATCGTTTATACGTTTATCGACACCAATATCACGGCAACCGACATCAAGGTTACTGCGTCGCCGCGCTCGGGACTGCTTATTGCATTGTGGGTAATACTTGACGTAGTGCTTGGCTTGTGTATTGCCTTATGTATACTGTTCTTTGTCTTGTCGTTTGTGCGCAAGCCTAAGCCCAAAAAAGGACGCAAAGCAGCCGCTGCGGCAGCACTCGACCAAAACGTTGAGCCAGCTATTGACGAAATCAATGCAGTAGAAGATAGTTCGGCAGCGTCACCGCCGACTACGACCGATGAACAGCCGACTACGACCGATGAACAGCCGACCGAACAGCAAACTGAAGAGCCTGTTGTCGAAACGGCAGTAGCGGAGCAACAGGCGGCTGAGCAAACGCCGGCGAGTAAACAACGAAAGTCGACACCGAAAAAGAAATAATAATGTAAAGCAAAACAAAAACGGTCTCGACTTATTCGGGACCGTTTTGTGTTAAATGTAGAATCAGTAATGATATGATGTATATATAAATGCGGTCAGTAGCGCGGAATGCGGTCTATGGGTTTAACATGCAAATTGTGCCGAAATACTTACCGTTTATGAAATTACACTTGAATTATGATAATGTTTGTGTTACAATGCTTGTATATAAAGGAGTATAGGAATAAATGGAAATCGATGAGATAATAGGCGCGATGAGTTTACGCCAAAAGGCGGATCTCTTGACGGGCAAGGATTTTTGGCAGACTGTCGATTATCCCGAGCTTGGTGTGCCGTCTATATTCCTGTCCGACGGCCCGCATGGGTTAAGACGTCAGGCGGCAAAGGCCGACCACTTGGGGCTAAACGCGAGCATACCCGCTACGTGTTTTCCTACGGCGGCGACAATGGCAAATTCTTGGAACGAGGATTTGGGCGAAAGGCTTGGCGAAGCGCTCGGCATAGAGGCGGCATCGCAGGACGTAAACGTTGTACTCGGCCCGGGAACATGTATGAAGCGCAATCCGCGTTGCGGGAGAAACTTTGAGTATTTTTCGGAAGATCCGTATCTTGCCGGCAAAATGTCGGCAGCGTATATTCGCGGCATACAGCAAAACGGCACGGCGGCTTGCGTTAAGCATTTTGCGGCAAACAATCAAGAGCTTCGCCGCATGGTGTCGGACAGCGTTATAGACAAGCGGACGCTTCGAGAAATATATCTTACCGCTTTTGAGATAGCCGTAAAAGAGGGCAAAACCAAGTCCATAATGACTTCGTACAACCGAATAAACGGTGTTCATGCCGACGAGAACGAACATTTATTGCGCGATATTCTCCGTGGCGAATGGGAATTTGACGGCGTGGTCATTTCGGATTGGGCCGGCACTAACAATAAGGTAAAATCCACTATTGCCGGAAGCGACCTCGAAATGCCGTCATGCAAGTACGGCGCGGACGATATAGTCAAGGCTGTCGAAAACGGCGAGCTGGATATAAAGTACGTGGACGAGAGCGTCAAAAGAGTTTTAACGCTTGTCGAGCAAACGTCGGCGGGCGAAAAGGGTAAGCCCTTTGATACGGATGCGCATCACGAGCTGGCACAAGCTTGCGCGGAGGAAAGCATAGTTCTATTAAAGAACGACGGCATACTGCCGCTCAAAAGTTCGGTTAAAGTTGCGATTATAGGCGACTTTGCGAAAAGTCCGCGTTATCAGGGTGCGGGCTCATCTGTCGTTAATCCCACTAAGCTCACCGCACTTCTCGACAGCCAGGACGATTTAAGCTTTGTCGGCTACGAAAAAGGCTTTGATAGATACGGCAAAAAGAAGAACGGACTAATCAAAAAAGCGGTAAAGCTCGCCCGAAACGCGGACGCAGTTATTCTTTGCTTGGGTTTGGACGAGGTGAGCGAAGCCGAGGGCTTGGACAGAGATAATATCCGCATGCCCGAAAACCAAATCGAATTGTACAAAAATATTCGCAACAACAACGCCAATGTCATAGTCGTGCTGTCATGCGGCAGCGCGGTCGAGCTCGATTTTTTATCGGATGCAAACGCAATAGTTTACGGCTGTCTTTCCGGTCAAGCGGGCGCAAAGGCTGTTATGAACGTGCTGACGGGCAAGGTCAATCCAAGCGGCAAGCTTGCCGAAACATTCCCCGTTAAGTACGACGACTGCCCGTCGGCAAGTCATTTCCCCGGTGAACAAATGACGGTCGAATACCGCGAAGGCTTGTACATAGGTTATAGATATTACGATACCGCAAACGTGCCTGTTGCTTATCCGTTCGGTTACGGACTTTCGTACACAACATTCGAGTACTCGGATATTTCAGCGGACCAAAACGGCGTTACGTTTAGCATAACAAATACGGGCGATTACGACGGAAGCGAGATAGCACAGCTTTACGTCGGCAAAATTGACGGCAAAGTATTTCGCCCGACAAAAGAATTGAAGGGCTTTAAAAAGGTATTCATAAAGAAAGGCGAAAGCGTAACGGTAACGATACCGTTTGACGACAAAACGTTTAGATATTTCAACGTTGCGACCAATCGGTGGGAGATAGAGAGCGGCAAATATCAACTGTATATCGGCGCAAGCAGTGCGGATATACGGCTTAGTTCAAGCGTCGACAAGCAAGGCACAACGAACGAGATTCCTTATGACATCGGGTCGCTACCGTCATATTACAGCGGTAAAGTGTCGAACGTAAGCGATGAAGAATTCAAAACCCTTATTGGTAGGGATATTCCCAAAGCAGGATATGATTTTTACAAAAAGAAAAGAATGGTCATTCATGAAAATTGCACCGTCGCCGATTTAAGGTACAGCAAGCGCTGGGTGGGTAGAGCGTTCTCGGGCGTCATACGGTTTGTAATAGCGTTTTTACGCGGTATAGGCAAGCGTACAACGGCTAATACGCTTGTAATGGGAGTGTTGCACCAACCTGTGCGCGGGCTTGCCAAGTTCGGTGGAATGACAAGGCGAAAAATGGAAGGGTTGCTTCTAATGTTCAACGGGCATTTCTTCAAGGGCGTACATACATTCTTTTCAAAAGAAAAGGTTAAAAAGGTGAAATAAAATGAGCGAAGCAATAAAAGAATATACGGTGGAAGATTTAAAGAATCAAATCAAGCCGCTTTCGCAAAACGCGTTTTTGCGGTTCTTTCAAAGGATATTGCGGTGGTGGCTGGGTATATGGTACGGGTTCTGCGACAAAAAGCCAAAGTTTTCCGCGCTTGTATATAAAGTGTTCTTTTTTGTCGTGTTCTCGATGGGCGTAACTATTTGGCAGTTTATCGTCATGACGTTTTTGCCGTACGCGTTTGAATCGCTCAACACGGGAGCGGTCGGCTGGCCCATGGTGCCTATTGCCGCGGCAGGCGGAAAGAACTTTATTATATTCGGCGACGAACAGGGCTGGGGATATTTTATAGCGTTCGAGATAGCGGTGTTTACCGCGCAGTGTATAAATTTCCCGTTACAGCGCAATATAACATATCGCTCACACGGCAATCCGTGGTATCAAGCAATGTGGTATTTTATAGGCTGGGTGCTCGTATCGATAGCGACAAACGCGATATGGGGCGTGTGCAACGCGTTCTTGCTACACTGGGGCAGTCCCGACGTTGTCAACGGCTTGCTCAAGACTGTGCTCACCGGTGGCGTGTCAATGGTGATATTCTTCTTTGTGTTTCTCGTGATTTTCCCCGACAATAACAAAATGGCAAAAAGCGCTCGCGCTCGGTACGAAAGGTTGGTAGCGGCAAATGCGCCCGCCGAAAAGGTTGCTGCGGCCGAAAGAAAAATGCGCGATTGGGAACGCAAGGCGGCGCTTTCCAATGCCGAAAAGGAATATGCTCAGGCCAAGTCGCAAGCGAGCAATAAGTCTGTGCGCTACTTTGCCGTGCCCGATTCTGAGCAGGAAAGAAAACAGGCGGCTTTTGCCGACGCTGTTAACGCAATCGAAATCAAAGATCAAAAAGAAAAGATTTACAACGACGCGGTGGGGCAATGCGGCTGATAAGCTTTTGTGTACCCTGTTATAACTCGCAGGAGTATATGAAAAAATGTCTGGATAGCTTGCTTGTCGGCGGCGACGATGTGGAGATTATTATCGTCAACGACGGGTCGACCGACGATACTTTGAGTATCGCACGGGAGTATGAGCGCGACCATGCGAGCGTTGTCCGCGTTATCGACAAGCCAAACGGCGGGCACGGTTCGGGCGTAAACGCGGGGCTTGCTGTGGCGACGGGGCTGTACTATAAGGTTGTAGACTCCGACGATTGGCTTAACACCGACGCGCTTAAAACGCTGCTCGACACTATAAAGGCGAATATCGCGAGCGGCACGGATATCGATTTGTATATTACCAATTTTGTATATTCGCGGTACGATGGCGATCGCTCTATGCGGTTTGTCAAGAACTTTCCGACGAACAAAGTGTTCGATTGGAGGGAAGCGAAACCGCTCAAAGGCGGGCACATGCTTCTTATGCACTCGCTGGTGTACAACACCGAGCGGTTGCGTATGAGCAATACCGTTTTGCCCGAGCATACCTTTTACGTCGACAACCTGTTTGCGTACAAGCCCTTGCCGTTTATGCGCACGGTGTACTATCTCGATATCGACATGTATATGTACTATATCGGCAGGCCCGACCAGTCGGTTAGCATGAATAATATGATTGCGCGGTACGAACAGCAAATGCGCGTCATGGAGCTTATGCTATATTCGTATACCTTCGACGAGCTGAGAAAAATGTGTAAAGGCTTACGAAAAATAATGTATCACTGTCTCGAAGTGATAATGCTCAATACGGCGTTTTTCACCACGGCAAAGTACAGCGGCGAGCGGAAGCGGCAGTACAACCGTATGTGGAATAAGCTCAAACAAGCCGACAAAAAACTGTACAAAAAGCTTAAACACCACTCGCTTGTGTGTTTGCTCAACTTTTTTACGTTCCGCGGCAAGGGTAGAGTGACGACTATCAGCTACAAGTTGCTGTGTCGCCGCCTTCATCTCGGTGCATGAAAAAATCCAAGAAAGCGATTTTATTGTTAGATTAAATTTTAACTATGTTATAGTAATTTAGGGCTTATTCCGAATAGGAGTAAGCCCTGTTGTATTACAAAGCGTTATAAATTCAAGAAGAGTACGGGTAATTTTACAAACAGTTATGCATATACTGTTTTTGCGATATGCTGTCAATAGATAAACCTGTACATACATGTTTATGTTTGTCGGTGTATTTTAATAAATATTTCGACAAAAATCGCCTTTTAACGCTTGACAGCAATGCTCCGATAATGTATAATCTATTCGACAAAATGTCTATATGAAAATATAGACTACAAAGGGGTTAGTGAGTAGTGGACAACATTGCTCATTTTTGCATGCTAAGAGGACGTAAACATGGAAAAAAAGATAACTGTTAATAAAAAATTTATAGCATATATCGTCGCATTGATTACTGCGTTGTGCGTAATGATCGGTGCGTTTTTCGGCGTGACCGCAAATTCGTTAGAGAGCGGCAACACGCTTACCGCAGGTACTGTAAACGCCTCGGCAAACGGTGCGCGTGATAACGAAAGAGTGCAGATGATCGATTTGTTTAAGCGGTATCCGTCAAACTATGTAATCGGTCCTATTGACGCGGCTTCCGACGATGTCGATCCCGAGACGGGTAAGTATCAATACAAGTCCACCAATTTGGATATAAACGGCAACCCCACTAATAATATTTACGGTATACCTGCCGATCAATATTTAGACGTAGAAAGTTATATTTACACGACGGGCGTAAAAGACAGTACGGAGGGCCGTACGCTTTACGGTTGGAAACCCAATATACGTGCGGTTCTCGGCACCGGCTCGCAAAAAGGAAAGCTTGCAGAAAACGGCAAAATAATGTCCGGTTCGAGTGTTACCGAAAATGTCGGTATCTACGCCACTTTCGAAACAGGTCAGATCTTCGGTTCGACGGAGAAGTACGTTTTGATTGTTCCGAGCGATATTACCAGAATCGGAACGGGTAGCGCCGCTTTTGTTTACGGCGGCAAATCGTATTATCAGGATTACACCTCGGGTACTACGACTCCGAGCGGTGAAGCATATACCGACTTTGGATGCTTTATTTACAGTGACGCTATTGCGCACTATCAAGAACCATATTTTTGGCAGCCGCGCGAACGACTGGCGGGTATTTATTTCCCCGACGACAGCAGACTGACTACTATCGACGGCGCTACTTACACGGGAAGTACCCCGACGGCTTCGACCGCATGGGGCACTTCGAATAGAACGTTCAAGAAACTGTCGGGCAAGGGCGCGTTCGAGCGGTGCGACAGTTTGCGCTTTTTGATTTTGCCCAACGACTTAACTTCGATTGGCAAACATGCGTTTTTCTATTGCAACGGCATAGTCGACATGAATATCCCCAAAAAAGTGACGACAATCGGGGCGTATGCTTTCGGAACCTGTACGTCGATTCGTGTGTTGCCTCGTCCTGCAATCGGTGATAATATCGACTCGAAGGCGTATGACGGATGCTCGTTTGAGGACGAAAACACAATATACATCATGGGCGGTGCGCCGACTCTAGACGCTGACGGAAACAAGGTTTACGATAACGGCTTGAGCGGTTTTATATTCAAAAAGAACGGTTCGTCTTGGGAAGCGAAGGGACTATCGGGTGAAACGGGCGAAGATAAAAATAAAGTATTCATTTTCCCTGACAGTAGCGATTTTAGCGCAACCAGTGACCGTCGTAGGGCAGTAGAGTACGACTATATAGACCGTGACGGTATAAAAACCAAAAATTCATTCCCCGATGGTGGCGTTACAAGCTATAAAGTAGGAGATAATTTTGCATCCGGTAAATGGTGCCAAAATATTATCATGCCAAAGGCTGTAACAGAAATAGGCGCTAATGCATTTTTTAAGTCACATGTAAAGTATTTTGAAACGTATGCGACAAAGATAGGTTCGGGTGCGTTTACAGAGTCGGAAAACAAAGAAGGCGATGATTCGGGCAACCAATGGTATTATTTCCATCAGCCTGCGGGAAATCCGACTTACAGTATTCCGAATGGTGCATTTGTTACACCGAATAACGGCGTTACGAGACATATAGTTTTTGAAAGTAAATCCATGATGGATAATGTCGGCAGTGCTTTTACGGGGCTGACTAATTTAGCGCCTACAGGCACGGTTGTTCACTATCAAATTCCAGTCTATGCCAATATTTATAGCGAAGAAGCGACTACATATAACGGAAAAGGCGTAACGCTTGTTGAGAGCGATCTTGCGGAGCGGTTCTATTACGATTCCGATTATGTTGAACTGCCTAATATTAAGCAGGGCAATAATACAATTCTGTATACGAAACGGTTGAGCGGATTTGACTTCGCGTCTACCAAGCAAGCCACGGGCGGGTGGGTGAATGTCGGCGAGGGTACAAAGCATTCCAAACCGACGTTAGGCCACATGCAAAGTACCGTTTGGTATACGAATACTAGCTATACGACAAGTACGACTGCATCGGATCTGTATAACATCGCGATGACCACGCCTGTCAATATCTACACCAAAAATATTGCTAAGCCGCAGAATATTTTTGACAAAACGTACGACGGCACGTATCAAGGTCAATTTACGTTCGGCGAAACGTATACGTTTGGCGATGTAAACAAAAAGCTTGGCGACAGCGATACCGAATGTATAGATTATAACACCGCATTGGGACTGAGCGGCGACTACGTTGTTAATCTCGAAAAATTCACATACGCCAACGGTGTAGCGGGGCGTACCGACAATACAAGCTCGTTACACAACGCAGGTACGTATGAGTTTTCAATCGAGTTGAACACCAAGTGGGGTGTATGGTCAGATAAGTACAAAGCGGATAACGAAGGATACTTTGACGCCGTTGCCGCTATTGCGCGTAAGCAAATTGATTACAGTACGCTTGACAAATTACCGCAGTTTGTAAACGCCGGTAGCAATGTTGCATTGAGCGGTGCCACAACACCCATATACAAGTACAACGACGGCTGGTACATTGCGCAAAAGGACGGCGAAGAACCAAACGATACAAAAACGGTAACCAACTCGTTTGTCTATTACACAGGCAGCGACATTACCATTAAGATATCAGGCGAGAATAATTTGAGCGCGGACGCAAGCTCATCAACGCTCGGCGACGTGGAGATTATATCGCGCAACGGCTTATCATTTGCCAATTCCAGCGAGTATACCGCGTCGTTTATGTTCCAAGTCAAGTATATTCCCGGCACAAACAATCAGTTTTCAAACTATATTTTCTACTACGGTGGCGACAACGAAACCAAATACGACAATGTAACGGATGCCGAAAAAGGTTTGAGCATTACCGGCAAGCAGGATAATTTTTTCCGTATTTCAAAGCGTTGGTACATTGTAAATCAGACGAACATGTTTGTCAATGGCGGCACCCAAACACCATATCTGCCGATTGAGGGGGATATTCACTATGCCGATAATATATCGGTTAACGTTCCCGAGCTTTTTTACGGCAATGCTGCGGACAAAATAGATTTTGCAATCGACTACATGCCGGTTAGCGGCGGCAGGGCTACGGTAATTGCGCCCCGCACTACTATGGGCTCCGCCGAAAACGCAATAGCTTATTATATAAATTCGTCTATGCCGGCAGGCACGTATAATCTTAAATTATACGGCGCCGCAGTGTCGGCTAATGTCGACGGCGAAATCAAATCGTATTCCGCAATAAGCGGCGAGTACAGCATTAACGTTTTGCCCAAAGAATTCGACAGCGAAACTATTGCCGACATACATAACGTGTTGCGCGGGCAGCAAGTGGCAAATTCGTCGCAAGCGGTAACTGAGCTTGAAAAGTATATAAACGCTTACCCGCTGGATAACAAAAAACTGCACGAGAGCGTGGCGACATATATTACGATGCTTAACAATACGATTGTCGCCGATAGGGGCAATGCTACAAACTATTGGTCGGATAAATCCGCTTATTTCGATACCTCCGTTACGGTGGGGTATAACCGCGAGGGTTCGGGCAATACCGTATACATGAACGAAAGTGCCACGCTTGGTGCGATAGGTACCGCCAATACGTACACCTTCTATTACAGCATTTCGGCAAAGAACTATGCTACGATCGGCGGCGCGGACGCGCCCGATCGTCAGGAACGTGGGTTTAGAACAACACTGTACACAGCAGTAAAGCTGTCCGATATTTACAATATAATCGTAAACATAAAAGACCCGTACTTAAAGGACGTTACGTATACGGGCATGACTGCGCAAACGCGCGTGCCGTACAGTCAATATTATAAGTACAGTTTTGACGATACGGACTACGTCAACGTAGGTACGCGCACAGTTACGCTTACGCTTAACGATCCCGTCCTTGCGCGTTGGGAGCCTGACGACAATGATTACAGTGAATATTTGGCAATTGTAGACGACGGCGAATCGCTTCGCGTCAACTTTAACATTGTTACGGCCGACAACGGCTGGAACGTTATGCCGCAAATGTCGTCTTGGACGTTTAACGGCTTTGACAAAGACGTAAACGCAATCATTGCCGGATTAAAGTTTGATTCTACCGTAAAATACGCGCTTATTCCCAACACCGTAACAGACCCGCTTGCGGTTGAGTGGGGCGATAACGTGGACGGTGTTGCATACTTTACTGTAGATGAGAACGGCATGGTGGATGACGCTACTGCTGCTAAGCTCAATGCGCTTAAACCCGCAAGCTATTATCTTAAATTCTTTGTAAGCGAAATTTACGCGCCTGACGGCGAAACTGTAAACGTATATGCTTACGACGATATTGCACGCAACAATAGCAACATTCCTATGGCGACGGTGACTATCGGCAAAGCGGTCAACCGTTGGACATCCACGCCCAACGTAATGCGTTGGACTTTCGGCGACTACAATTCCGAAACGAATTTAATAACCGCCGAGGCGCTTTATCCCGCGCTGTTACCCAAGGATGAAAACGGCAACGATATCGTCGGCTTTACGTATACAGACGGCGGCGTAGCACTTACCGCGGCTCAGAGCAAGTTTAAGTTTACCGTATATGACGGAACGGGCGCAGACGTTACGAGTCAATTGGCAAGTTTGCATGCGGGCACGTATACGCTTGCTACAAGCATGGACGCATCCGATTATTACACCGCCATTGCCGAAACGCGAATGAGTTTCGAAGTGGCGCAAGCAGTCAATATTTGGACGACTACGCCGCAGGTGGTGCAATGGACTTGGGGCGAGTATTCCGCAAGCAAAAATATCATTTCCGCCGAAACTAAGTTCAGCGGCGGCGACGGCTCCGTAAATTCGACCGACAAGCCTATTTTGTTCTCGGTGTTGCAAACGGTAAACGGCACGCGCGTCGTTGTTGCGAATCTTGAAAACTTCCAAATCGACGCAAACGGCAATATTACAAATGCCGTAGCCGCGGAAGCGTTTGCTAAACTTAACGCCGGAAATTACTATTTGCGTGCGACAAAGCAGGGTAATAACGACTACACCGATATTACGGGCGACGCTACCACCGATATATCGTTCACCGTTGCGCATGCAGCCAATTCGTGGGATACGCAGCCGGTTATTACGGGCTTTGTTTACAATCAATTCGATGCGGAAAACAACTTTATAGCAGGTGTACCGCACTTCCCGCTTTCCGATAAAGCGGTGTATTACGCAATAGGCAATTCCGCGTATGCAAACGTTACAACGCTTGATGATTTCAGCGCCGTCGCCGGCACACACTTTACTATTACCGACGCTGCGTCTATCAACGCTATTACTGCGCACTTAAGCGGATTGGGTAAAGGCACGTATTACTTTGCTGTGTTTGTACCTGCCGATAACAACTATTCGTACTTGTTCTATGCCGGCTCGTTCAACGTTTCGCAAACGAGCAACTATTGGGAGAACGCCACTCCGCCCGATATAAGCGGCTGGACTTACGGCACTTTCGTGGATAGCTTGTTCAAAAGTGGCACGCCCATACACGGCGAGGCAACGTATACCGTGCGCTACGTTGTTGACGGCAACGTGGACGAAACGGATAACGGTATTGTCAAAATAGGCGATACTTCGCTCAATGGATTATCTTATTCCGAGCTCAAAGCGTTACTTAATTCTTTAAACGCAGGCACGTACAGCCTTCAAGCCTCTTCGGGTTCGACGGAAGACTATGCCGAAGTCAAAGCGAGCAAGCAGTTTACGGTGGCAAAGGCTAACAACGCTTGGCAAACGCTCCCGAGCATAAGCGGCTGGAAGTACGACGGCACAACAAAGACCCCCGGCAATAAGGGCATAGCAAAGTACGAGAATTCCGAAATAACCGCAAGATACTATCTTACAACTACGGACGGCAACGGTAATACTGTGGCGGACACGTCAAAGGAATTTTCTGCTGTCAAAGATGCAGGTAGCTATGCGTACGTGCTCACCCTTGCGGATACAACCAATTACAACGGCTTTACAACCACGCTGTTCTTTACCGTAGAAAAAGACGATAACTTCTGGGTAACTTCGCCTGCAGGAACGTACAGCTGGACTTGGGGTAATGATATTACCGCACTTACTAATAATATTGTTAATGCCGAGGCGCATAACGGAGAATTGTCGTTTAGCATTGTCAAAACGAGCGGGGACGGCACGTATACGGCACGCACCGACGTTAGCATTTCCGAGTTGCTCGAAACTCTTCCCGTAGGCAAATACACCATAACCGCGTCGGTAACGCCCGACGGCAACCATGTTGCGCTTACTGCCGCCGAGGCGTACGTCGAGGTGCTTGCGGCGCAGCTTACCGTGAATACAGAACCTGCTTGCGCAGGCTGGACGTGGGGCGTAGCGGATGCAAGCAAAGTATTTACCGATATTGCCGTTAAACCCGCAAAGGATAGCGACGTAGTTAGCAAAGCATACAGCTTGAGTACCGACGGCGGTGAAAGCTGGACGGCAAATACCGACGTCGATTACGCATACTTGCTTGAATATTTGCGTTCAAGTGATAGAAACGTCGGAGAATATAAGATACGTATTGTTGTCACTTGTGCCAATCACGAAAGCGTTACGCGCATCGTAACGTTTACCATCGGCAATGCTTCGTTTACTTGGAGCGGCGAACAGAAAAATGTTTCGTGGGATTGGGACAACAAATGGACGGCAGGCGACAGCGGCAGAGATATTCCCAACCTGACGGCAACAGATTGCAAGGGCAATACGGTCGCGCTTAGCTACATTATAAATGGCACAATTACTTATACTGATTTCGGTTCGGTAAAGGCATATTTGCAAAGCAACGAGCGTACCGCAGGCGATTATACGGTAAAGGTCAGCGCAACGCTTGCCAACCACGAAACCTCCGAAAAAACGTTTACCGTCACGGTCGCGGTTGCCGAAAATGAATGGACGCAGTCGCTAAATGCTTCCTATACTATCGAATATTTGGCATGGAATAATGTAGACTGGCAAAATTTGCCTACGCCTACGGCTATGTTCGGCGACGTAGTTTGCAAGTACGGAGCAACTACTATTGCAGATATAAACGAATGGATTAAAACGCTTGGCGCAAGTACCGAGCCGTACGTGCTTATGCTCACGGTAGACGCGTCGACAGGAAAGTACACGGCGCTAAGCAAGAAAGTGGAAATCACCGTTGTCGGCATAGGCAGCACTTGGGGCAATCATAACGATTTGTTAGCAGCCGTTCAGGGTGCTACGGATATCGCTGCAACGTATAACTTTACATATAACAAAAACGTGTTCGATACTATAAAAACCGACGTCGTTTTACCCATAGGCAAAGATGCCGGCACCACAACGTATGCCTTGTATTTTAACGATACGCTTATTCCTGCGTATAATACTTTGGAAGGCATAGCGGAATACTTCTCGCTTGCCGGCCGCACTGCCGGTACGTACAAAATTGTGGCTGACTACGAGCCTACCGACAAGAGCTATGCTACTCTTCAATATACCGTTACGGTCAACGTGGCTAAGGCGGAGGTAGCGTGGGACGAAAGGCTCGACTCGAGCTATTCGCTAACCTATAACTCTGTAAACGTGCCCAACCCGACGGCGGACAAAGATTTTGCTATTGTTACGGTCACCGTCAAAAAGAGTGGCACCGATACGGCGCTCGACATGAAGGGCATGACGCTTGCCGAGTTTGTAAAGACGCTCGACGTAGGCACGTACACTATTACCGCAACAATAGCGGAAAGCGACAACTACTACGTAAACGGCTCGCGCGAAACCACAAGCTTACTGTATATCGGCGCTATCCCCAATACGTGGAAGAACGTTACTTTGGGCGATAAAACGATTACCGCCGAGCAGTGGACGGACGGCTATACTTGGACGTTTACGCGTGGCGAGACTATATCGGTAATGCTGCCTGAATCGGTAATAGGCGAGGTAACGATTACGTTTGGCGGTACGCCCACTTCCATCAAAACGCTTGCCGAACTCAACGAGCTTTTGAATAAAGACGACAACGGCAATGCTCGCGCGGCGGGAAGATACACCCTGCGTTTTGTTGTTGCGGCAACCGACAACTACAACGGTCTTGTCAGCAACTGTGCGGTTGTCATAGACAAAAAGAGCAATACTTGGAAGCAACAGCTTGTGTCTGTCAATACGAGCGGTTCTGTCGATACGACAACGTTTAAAATGCCCACGGCCACCGTGGATAAAATGCCTATAGACGGCAAAGGCGATATAGACCTGCGTTTGTTTAATATAGTCAAAGCGGGTAATACCGCCAATTCCGATTGGTATACCACTACGGCATTTATCGATGAACTTGGCAAATTGGTTAACGGCACGTACACCATTACGGTGCGCATAGGCGGCAGCGCGCCCACCAATGCGGTTGACGACTTTAAAGCGGCGTTGGAACTGTATAATGCCGACTACGAGGAAATAAGCGGTTCTTGCACAGTCACGCTTTCGCCCGCGGTCAATACTTGGACAACCAAATTGTCCAATATGAACTGGACGTGGGGCGATACGGTAAGCGCGGTACTCTCCGTTGCAACGCATGGTAACAACACTATTGTGTACACCGTAAGCGGCAACGGCAGAGAGTGGGTTGTCAGAACGAGTGTATACGGTGATGATACGCTTGCCGAACTGAACACAGTTCTCGGCGAGCTGCTTCCCGCAACGTACACCATTACGGCGAGAATTGATGGCACCGACTTGTATGCGGCGCCCACCGAAGTCAACTTTGCGCTGCTCACCGTGTATAAGTATGCGGCAAGCTGGAACGGCTATACCGACGAGGCACTCGCGCCGTACGGCTTACTTAATATGACTTGGAAGCAAGCTTCTAACAATTTCCTGCCTGAGCTTACCGTAAAATATATGAACGAAAAAGTACAGTCAAGCAAGGCCGCTGTTTGGAAAATCGACAATGATGCGATTACAGGCTCGATAATCGACGCGCTCAATGAATGCAAAGTCGGCACGTATACCGTTACGGCTACGTACGACGGCGACAGATACAATGACGGCTTGACCTTCACCTCGACGGTTATTATCGGGAAAGCGACTGTTGCTTGGTCGAGCGATACCGTAAATGCCGACAGGCAGTACACATGGGTACTTAACGCCGAAACCAACAGCACGCTTGTTCAGCCCACGCTTGACAATGCGGGCGATTGTACCGTAACTTATACGCTTGTAAAAGTCGGTAGCGCGGGTACGCTGTATTCGGGCAGTGTTTGGAGCGGCGCAAACAGCTTGTCAAGCATTCTTGCCACGCAAAAGGCGGGTACTTACGAAATAACCGCAACGGTAAGCGGCGACGACAACTACGCACTGCCTGCGGACGTTACGTATACGCTTACGATAAGCACCGAGCCTAATAAATGGAACGTCGTGCCCGCAACTTCGCTTACGTGGACGTACAAAGGCGAAAATAATCAGCCTGTCGCGTTCGAGCCTGCACATAACGCCGATCTTATGGTAATCACGGTCGGCGGTCAGACCATAAGGTACGAAAATCTTATGTGGCAGCTTGGATATCTCGGTGTGGGTAGCTATTCCATTGTGGCGACCGTGCCTGCAACCGAGGAATATGCCGGACTGGATGCGTACACTGTAACGCTCACAATAGGGCAAGCGTCCGACTCCTTCGGAACATGCAACGTTCCCGCAAGCTGGGATTGGGACGACGTCAGCCAAAAGACCGACGAAAACGGTGTGGCTTGGCAAAATACTTGGAATACTACATTTACCGTGCCCGTGCCGCAAGTCAGCGATATCGCTACCGCTACCGTTTACAGCGGCACTGCGGAGCAGTTTACTGCGACGCTTCACTATGAAACCGTGGACGGAGTAAAGGACGTACTGGCTACCGACCTTAACGCGCTTAAATCCAAGCTGTTAGGCTTGCACGTAGGCACGTATACAATCGAATTTGCAGTTGCGGATTCCGCAAACTACAAGGGCTGCTCGGTAGTAAAAACTTTTGACGTACTCAAAGTAGACAATTCTTGGGACGGCGCAGACGGTATGCCTACAATCGCGGGCTGGCAGTACAACAGCTCGGTAGCCAATCCGACGGCGACGCCGGTGTACGGAAAGGGCACTGTCAAGTTCAGCTACGCACAAGCAGTAGGTAATGAAACCGAAGCCGATTTGATGAATGACGACAGTATTCTCACGTGGAAGGATTCGACGGAAACAACGGGCGGCACGTACTGGTTGCGCGCATACGTTCCCGGTACTTCCGATTACAACGCACTTGTCGGCTATCATCAATTCAACATTAACGCGAGCCAGAACGGCTGGGTAAATAACCCCGGCGTAATCGCTTGGGATTGGTGTGGCTACAACAAGACGGTCAATCTGTTCAGCGGTTCGGCAAAGAATAACGGCGTGGCGACGTTCAAGATTTATTACGGCGTCAGCGGCAATAACAGGAACCTCGCTTTATCAGACTTTGCGGCAAACGGCGTAACGCTCGACAAGACCGAAGCTTGGATTGTAAATCAGTTCTGTACCGGCGGTTTTACGCTTGTCAACGATAACAACGTAATGGTTGTGTCGGACGACGTGGCAAAGTACCTTAACGCGCTCAAACCGGGCACGTATGTATTGTCTGTCAGCGTTGCGGGCGACAACAACTATGCGGCACTCAATGGGTCGGCAACGTTTGTTGTGGGCAAGGCTGCCAACGGCTGGACAACCGGCAAAGCGCCGGCGGTGTCGAGCTACACGTACAACAACTATAACGCTACAACGACCTTTACGTACGGCGAAACGACGTACGGCAGCGCAAGCGCCGTCATATATCGGCTTTCGGGCACTACCTATGACGATAGAGCAATCGACCTTGGCGGAAACAGCACTTCCAATTATACGCAAGTGCAGACTTGGTTGCAAGACCTCGAGGCCGGTAGCTACACGCTGTCGGCGTGGGTGGCGGCAAGCGCAAACGGCACGTATTCGGCATTGTACAGCGCCGACTCGCCGTATACTACGCGTTCGTTCACGGTTGCCCGCGCAACCAACAGCTGGAAGAATACGCAGCTTGTTACACAGATAAACAAGGCTTACAGCGAGATTCATGCCACAGGCTTTGACGCTACGGCGTTTGCGGCATTGTACGCCGAGCTTTTACACCATAATCCGGACGCTACGGTTAATTACGCACTGTTAAATTCCGACTACTCATCGCGTAACACCGACAGCTTGACGTATGCCCAATTATTCAATGCAATCAAGGCATTGCCCGCGGGCGAGTACGTAATACGCGCAACCGTGGCGCAAACCAACAACTACTTGGCAATAGCGCCGACGGATACCCGTCTTACCATAAGCACACACGACAATGCGTTCACGAAAATACCCGACGCGCTTACGGCGCAGTGGGCGCGCGACAACGACAATAACAACGCGACGGTGCTTACCGACTTTGAAGTAAAAGCAACATACGGCGCGGACACCGTAACTTACACGCTGGGAACGGAAACGTATAACACTTACGCCTTGTTCAAAGCGGCGGTCAAGACGCTTGACGCGGGCCCTTACAACGTGACTATAACGATAGCAGGCACCAACGAATACACAGGGCTTTCGGTTGTGCGCATGCTTACGGTAAACCCTGCGGACAACAACTGGCAAAACGGTTGGAACGTCGCCGGCTCGCTTAGCGTAGCCGACGCTACTACGAGAGCAGGCTTGAGCTGGGGCTGGAGGAGCACGGTAACGTGGACGAAGGCGGTACCGCTTTACGGCACCACCGTACACGTCGAGATCAGGCAATGGATGGCTGCAACGAATGAGTGGTACACTGTGCAGTATGTAACTGTTGATTACAGTGCAAGCAACGGCGACAGCGCGGTTGCGGTTATAAGCGACGCACTGTCCAAGCTTGACGTTGGAAATTACGAGATAATCGTTTCGGCGCCGGCAAGCGGCAACTGGACGGCAATTTCCAATAAGACGGAGTTTGCAGTAACCAAGGTTGCCAATAACTGGGTAAAAGCGCCTTATATTACCGGCGCGACCGACAACAAGTGGATTTACGGCGCTAACGTAATTCCCAATGCCGAAGCTAAGCATGGCGCTGCGCGGTACGAGTATACCACCAAGTCCGGCAACAAGCTTACATCGATGCCGACGGAAGCGGGCGAGTATGTAATCAAGTTCATCGTAGACGATACTATCAACTACGACGGCATAAGCGCTGTTCTTAACGTTAC
>JAIEBI010000008.1 GCA_029070965.1 Clostridiales bacterium | reverse complement strand
GTAACGTTAAGAACAGCGCTTATGCCGTCGTAGTTGATAGTATCGTCTACGATGAACTTGATTACATACTCGCCCGCAGTCGTCGGCATTGACGTGAGCTTGTCGCCCGACTTGGTGGTGTACTCGTACCTAACGTCGCCGTACTTGGCGTCGGCGTCGGGCACGGCGTTGGTGCCATGCGCCCATTTGTTGCCGTTTGCTCCGCCGATTTGCGGCGCTTTATCCCAGCTGTTTGTAACCTTTGTAATGCTGAACTCTACCTTATCCGACAGCGCCGCCCAGTTGACGGTAGCGGGTGCGGAAACTATAAGCTCATAGTCGCCCACGTCAAGCTTGGATATAGCTTCGCTTATAACCGCAACCGCGCTGTCGCCGTTGCTTACGCCGTAATCCAACGTTACGTACTGCAACGCCGAGCTTGCTTTTGCCTTGCGGATTTCCACGTACACCGTTTTGCCGTATACGGGAACTGCCTTCGTCCACGTTACAGAGGTATTCCAACCCCAGCTCAAGCCCGCTCGCGTCGTGGTGCTTTCCACGCTGAGAGAGCCGCTTGCCACCCAGTCGTTTTGCCAGCTGTTTTGACCTTGCGTGACCGTAAGCATGCGCACTTCCGAAAGTCCGGCGTAATCGTCGGTAGCGGCTATTGTTATGGTCACGTTGTACGAGCCTGCGTTAAGCGCGCTTACCGCGTCCTCTAAATCCTTATACGACTCGTATGTCGTTTTGTTAAGCGTGTAAGTTACGGTGTCCGCACCGTACGTTGCTTTTACTTCGAATTTATCGAGCACGGTCTTGTTTACCGTCTCGTTGTCCTCGTTCACACCGCAAGCCCATTGTGCCGTAAGCGCGTCGGGTATTTGCGTAAACGCGTTGTCGTGCGAGCTGATGATAAGCCGCGTGTCTGTAGCGCTTATACCGAAATAGTTGGTAGTTGTGGTTTCCGCTACGGTCGCGCGTATTACGTACTCGCCCGCGGGCAATGCCTTGATTGCGTTGAATAATTGGGCGTACGTCAAGCTGTCGGTATTGCGCGACGTATAATCGGCATTTAACAGCGCGTAATTGACCGTGCCGTCGATAGGCGTAAGCTGCGCGTACAATTTGGCAAACTCAGATTGAGTGAACGCGGCGGCTTTGATTTCGCTGTATTTCTTGTTTATTTGATTTACAAGCGTTTCGTTAGTCCAGCCGTTGTTTGCGCGTGCAACCGTAAACGAACGCGTGGTGTACGGCGACTGCTCGCTGTACAATGCCGAATATGTGCCGTTTGCGCTTGCCGCCACCCATGCCGACAGCGTGTAGCTGCCCGCGCCGAGAGTTGCCAGCCGTTCTTGCAATTTCACATAAGCCGGTTTACTTTCGCTGCTTGTAAATACCTCGTCGTTGTCCAATGTCGTTCCTTCGAGCTTGTATGTAACGGCGCTTGCGTTGCCGTAAACAGTTTCGCCGTACGTAAAGGTACTTGTAGCGTTATAGTTGTTGTACGTGTAGCTCGACACTGCGGGCGCTTTGCCGGTTGCCCAGCCGTTGGCAGCCTTGCCTACGGTAAATGTTGTAGAGCCGGTTATAGATTCAAGGCTTTCGCCGCCGTCAACTGTGACCGTAAGCGTATAGGTCGCCGGTTTAAGCGCATTTAACAGCTTGGCAACGTTATCGGAAACAACAACGTCGTTTGCTACAAGCCAGAACTTTTTGAGCACCACAATTGTATCGACGTCGATAATTACGCCATTACCGTACGCAACGAAATCGGTTACGTCAAGGTCGCTCTTATCCGCTTTGGTAATAGAGAACTGAGCGGGCTGGTTACTGCGTGCGGAGCCACTGAACAAGTTGACTGCCGCGTCGTAGCCGTTCCAATTCCACGCGATTACGCCGGGCATATTTACCCAAGCGTTTTTGCCCTCTTTAATGGTGAACAGGTAATATCCTACAAGCTCGGAATAATTGTCGGTGCCTGCGACGTACGCTTTAAGCCAGTACGAACCGGCCTGATAGCTAGGCGCATTTTGCCAAACGGCGTCGGCCGCGGGCGCAACGCGTTTGCCGTCCTCGAACTTATCGTTATCCGACGGTGCGGCGTACGTAAACACCACCGTATTCTTGCCGAACACCGGCGTTGCGGAAGGATATGCGGTATCGCCGCCGAAGCTCCAAGAGTCTACCGTAGGATCTCCGCCGGTCGCCCAGTTGTTGATTGCCTTGTTTATTACAAAGTCGGCCGACTGACCGCCAAGCGCCTTGTAGCTGTCCATTTCGCTGACTGTAACTGTAATGGTATAGCCGCCGCTTACTACGCCCAATGCTTTGAGCCTGCCGTTAAGCGCGGTAAAATCGTTGTCATTGACCTTTCTTACGCCGTCGACTCTTACGTAGCTTACGGTGGCTTCCAGCACAACCTCGCCCGTTTGTTTGACGGTTACGACAACGAGCGCCGAGTCGCCTTGCGCGGCAACCGGAAGCGTCAGCCCCGTAACAATATTGTTTGCGTTGTCATGCCACGTCCAAGAATTGGATATTGCAAGATTGTTATTCCATGTATTATCGGCTTTTGTAACTTTAAGTCTTACGGTATCGACAAGCTCGCCGTACTCGTCGGTGGCGTCCACCGAAGCGACAATAAGGTACTCGCCTATGCCGTTGCTGTTGATGTAACCGACGACGTCGTTAGTCGTTATGCCGTTTACAGTAACGACAACGGTGCCAAATTCGGGCGTAAACTTGATAAACGACATATCGTCGCCATAAGTCTTTTCGATTTCCTTGGCCGTGGAATTTCCGTTACCCGTTTTGTCCGTCCAGCTGTTAGCCTTGGCGCTGATATTGACTGTGACCGAATAGTCGAGCTCGGTGTGGTTGGTATCGCCGTCTATATGCGCGGTTATCGTGTATTCGCCCGCTTTGCAGTTGCCAAGCGCAGTTTGCAATCCGCTCCAAGATGAGCCGATATACAAATCAGAACTGCCTTTTACAAGCTTATATTCAACCGTCTTGCCCCATTCGGGAGTACCCAAAACCGGCCGTGCAACGGTATTGGCGCTGTCTAACACCCAGTTGTAACTCTTGCCGTTGTTGGCGGTTGTAGCGCTATCCCACACCGCTTGTACTTTGTCTATTACGACCGTAGCGGTAAATGTAAGTCCTTCGTTAAAATCGTCGCCCGCGTACGTTGCCGTAACGGTGTACGTGCGAGCGTCAAGACCATTAAGCTCCAAAATTATTTCGTCGGGCTGATAGTTGCCGATTTTCCAAACAACCGTCGCGCCGACGGTGGACAAGTTTCCGCTGCTATTCATGTATTTAACGTTAAGTGCGGGCAGTAAATCGTCGGGGGCTTGGCTCCAAGTCATATGGAGCAAGCCATACTCAGATAAATCTTCTTCGGTATCCCAGCTTGCCGCATATTTGGATACGGTAAATATAGCCACGTTGCTTTCGGTGGGCGCGGCGTACAAGTCGGTAGCGGCTATACTCGCCGTGATAGTGTACGTGCCGGGATGCAAGCCGTTGACGGCATTGTTGAGATCGGTTTGGATATTATCGCACTCGCTCGTTTTTACGGTAATCGTGCCAACGCCGCTGCCGCTTATAGTATAAATAATTTGGTCGTTACCGAAATCCGCCACGGAAAGCGCTACGCTTACCATATCGCCCCACGTCCAGCTCTTATTCGCCAATTTGGTCATCCAAGTATTTTCAGCCGGCGAAAGCGTTACCGTGCATGAGCAGCTTATTTCCTCGTAGTCGGCATTGTAAAGGTTTAACGCTTGTATAAAGCTGCTGTCCGCCGTAACCGGTCTTACGTCGCCGCCTATGCGCGCCGTAACGGTGTACGTGCCGTTGACGAGCTTGCCGAGCTCCGTCAAGAAATCTTCCTCTGTGTACCAGTCGGAATTGGGTCGCGCACCTGCTTTGACGATATTGAACAACCGCAAATCCACACCGTTCATTTGGTACACGGTGGCGGTAGGCATTGCAAACGTTGTAGTATCTACGGAACCGCTTATATCGACAGATTCAAGCTGTTGCGTCCAATCGTTGCTCTTGGTGTTGATGACAATTATGCAATTGCTGACTAGTCCGGTGTAGTTGCCGTTTTCATCGGCATCTACTTGGAAATTCAACGTGTATTCTTTTGCCGCAAGATTGCGTCCGTTCAAATAGCCGTTTAATGCCGTGGCCGTCGCATAACTAATCAACGTGCCGTCAAATTCTATTTTGATTGTACCGATGACAGACTCGGGCAGCATGACGGCAATGCTATCGCCGCGCGTAAACGTCCAAGTATAGCCGTCAGTCCACTGCTGCGCGGTAATTGTTTTGCCGCCCGTCGTAACGTCCGTCCACGCGTTTTGCAAGGCGGTAACATACAGCACTATCGTGATTGTTTGATCGCCGACAATCGTGTAGTTTTCGTTATCCTCTATTGTCGCGATAATCGTGTAGGTGCCTACTCCGAGATCTGCCGCAAACTCGGAAAGCGACTTGCCACCCATATCGAGAGTGTTGCCGTTGCCGTCTTTTACCGTGACGGTAACCGAAGCAAAATCCTTATCCGCCGAAGGATCGGGCAGAACAACAGATTTGTATGTTTGCGGATCGCCCTGTACGAGCGGCGTATCCCAATCGACCTCGGCCTTTTCCACCACCACAGTGATGGTGTAGTACAGTTTAGAGAAGCTGCCAGACGTCGGCACAAACTCCGCCTTGATTACATAAGTGCCCGCCGCGAGAGCGGTAGTAAAGTACGATTGTATGCCTGCCAAAGTCGTATACGTCTCATCAGCTGTTTCGCCGCCGTTTACGTACACCGAATACGTGGTAGTGCCGCCTGCGGTGCCTATGGGGAACACAATAGTATCTTTGAGCGCCGCATGCGCGTCGGTGCCGTACACTGCGTTATACTCTATCTCGTTGTCTGCGGAAAGGTTGTTTTGGTTAGCCCACTGGCTGCCCGCACTCTTGACAACTATCGTAACATTTTTGGACAGCGCGCCGTATTGATTATTTACTCCCGCAACAGTCAGTGTGAGCACGTACGTTTGCGCATTACATGTTTTAATCCAGTCGTTGACGTTCGTAATAGTCTCGGAGCCGCAAGTGTAAACCACCGTGCCGAATTTCGCCGTGGTTACGGGAAGCTCGGTCCACTGGTTGTAAACCATCTCGTAAGAATCGTCGGGTGCGCCAATCCACTCGTTTTCGGCAACCTTGACTGTGACGGTAAACGTTTTTTCGGAGGTCTCGTAATTGGCAAGCGTTGCGGTGACTCTTACGGTATAAGTATCGGCGTTGCGATCGTTACTTTGCAAATAGCTCTTAACCGCGGCGTAATCGGCATAAGTCACGCCGTCTATGGTGTAGCTAAGCGTAGCCCCCGCTTGGTTACAAGTGGGATTGGGAATATTCCTGCCGCCGTCCGCTTCCGTCCAGCTTCCGTTCCATTCCCATTCGGCGTCTTGTTGCTCTCCACTCCAAATGAATGCCGCCTTGCCGACGGTAAACGACACCGTGCGCGTAACGCTTTCGTGATTGGCGCACGCGGCTGTAATCTCGACTATGTAATCGCCTGCCGACCTGCCCTTTAAGTAACCAAGCAAAGCGTCATAAGTGTTGTACGGATTGGTCCAGCCTTCGCCGCCGTTGGCGCTTACTCGGTATTGCACGGTTACGCTGTCGTCGGTCTTGGCGGGAGTGACGGCAATATCGGTGAACACTTTGTCGGCGTCATCTACGCCCCAAGTCCAGCCTGAGCAAGCAGACTCGGTAGTAACGGTAAGCTGCGCCGCACCCACCGTTACGTAAGCGATTGCAGTGGCAACCGTTTCGTAATTATTATTTACGGTGACGGTAAACGTAATGGTGTATTCACCTACCGCAAGGTCATCGAGTATTTGATTAATCGTCTTGTCGGTAGGCACTGTGTAACCGCCGCCCGTCTTGACGATATCAAACGACAGAGTGCCGTACGTAACTGCGGCATTGACAATATTATTAGTGAGTGTGGTTATGTCGTCGCCCCAAGTCCAGCTGTACGAGCCTGCGGGAGAAGTAATCCATTCGTTGCTCGCCTTTTCGACGGTGAAGAACAACGTGGTTGTAAATCCGTTGTAGTTGGTTGTGTCGGCAACTGTGAGTACGTATGCGTAGCTGCCCGCATTTTCAACAGCAGCCAACGGCGCCTTGGACGTATCCGCAATAAGGTTGCCGTTGCCGTCCGTTGTAGTCGGATAGTATTGTCCGCTGATTGCGGCGTTTTCGTATTTTGCAGTGCCGTTATCGGGCGTAACGGGTGTGCCTCCGTAAGTCCAACCGGTGATGGACGGTGCGCTATCCCACTCGTTGTCCGCCATGACTACGACAAACTGCTTGCTCCATTCGGCCGCAGCATATTCCGGTGTAGAGCCCGAAGTAGCTTGAATGATATACGTGTCGGCGTTCAAACTGTTGAGCTTGACTTTGAGCTCGCCGTATGACTTTCCGCTAAGCGGAATATTGTCGATTTCCACAACCTCGCCCACGTTGCCGCCTACTACATAGCGCACTGTATACGTAGCCGTGCCGTGTATAGGAGCACCGTCCGTGAATAGACTTTCATCAAACGCGCCGTAAGTCCAACCGCTTATATCGGGCGGCGTGGCGTTCTGCCAATAGTTGCTCGTTTGCGAAACATTGAAAGTGATTTCATCGGCATCAAGATCACCATAGTTATCCGTACCGACATAGGAAACATTTAACTTGTAGGTGCCCGCATTGAGCAAAGCAAAATTGTAAAGATTTGACTCGGTAAACGTGACAGACTCAAAGTCTTCGTCGCCGTCCTTGGTGAGTGTGTACTCGACCACTGCCGGCGAACCGTCGTCGTTTTTGCTCTCTTGGAACGTGGGAACGCCCGCAATAAAATAGCTGCCGTCAAACGAGCCGTAGGTCCAGCCTATCACTCTCGGTTTGGTTGCCCAGCTGTTGGTTGTCGGCGTTACGGTAAACGTTAAAGGCGTATTCAAAACACCATAGCTTTCCGTGCCGTTTTGGTGCGCCAGCAAGGTATACGTTCCCTTTGACAATGCCCTTAAATAATCGATAACACCGTCGTCGGTTATAGAACCGAACGTTTTAAGCGCGGTGCCTTCCGCCTTGTCGCCTGCGTACAGCGTATACGTAATGGTGTCTTTAACACCGAACTCTGTTTCGCCCGCTTGGAAATTGTTTGCGGAAAATTGCTTGTACGTCCAGCCTGTAATATACGGCGTGGTGATCCACGTGTTGGTCGCTTGCGTTACGGAGAAAGTCATATACTGATTAAGTTCGCCGTAGTCGTCCGAGCCGATTTGGTGTGCCAACAGCGTGTACGTGCCCTTTTCCAATGCCTTGAAATAATTTACGTCGCCTTCGGTTAAGGTTTGAGTTTCGGTTAACGCAGCAAGCTCTCTAAGAGGCTCGCCCGTCGTCGAAGTACCGCTGTACAGCGTGTAAGTAACAGTGTCGATGACGCCCAACTCCGTAATACCGGCTTGGAAGTTGCCCGCAGTAAACATGTTGTACGCCCAGCTTGTCATGACCGGCATTGTCGTCCAAGTGTTGGACGCCTTGGTTACGGCAAACGTAATCGTCATATTCAGTCCGTCGTAGTTGTCGGTGTCGCCTACGCTTGCTAAAATAGTGTACGTTTTTGCCGGCAAATTGACAAATACGTCCGCAATTGTTTTGCCGTCGCCTATGCTGTCATTTAATGTATTAAACGTCCTTAACGGAGTGCCCTCCGCTTTGTCGCCCTCGTACAGCGTGTAGGTAATTGTAATGTTGCCGTCTTCATCCTTGACGCCGAACAATGCCTTGCCCGCGCGAACGTTGTCTGGAGTGAATTTTTTGTAAGTCCAGCTGTTTATGAACGGCGTGATAGTCCAAGCGTTGGTCGCTTTGTACACGACAAAAGTCATTTGCAAGCTCAACGAACGGTAATCATCCGAACCGCCTTTGCTTGCCACCAGCGTATACGTATTTACGTCCAAATTGTTAAGCGTATCGGAAATCTTTTCTCCGTCCACGACGTCGTTTAACGTCTTAAACGTTTTACGCAACGTGCCTGTTGTAGGAGTTCCTTCGTACAGCGTGTAAGTAATTTCGTTGTCTTCGTCGTTTTTGCCGAACACCGTTTCGCCCGCTTGGAAATTGGTGGAACTAAAACCGTTATACGCCCAATCCAAAACGTACGGCGTAATCTCCCAAGAGTTGGCGGACTGCATAACGACAACCGTGGAGTACGCTTGCTCGGACATTAAGTAACCGTTTACGTTGTACGTACCGTTTACATTGTTGCTCGGATTAATATATCCGCATAAGTAATACGTGCCCGCGCCAAGTGCATTAAGCTTTTCGGCAACGGCGTCGGAGACCTTACCGTTCTCGTCCACCTCAAAGTATTCGGGCGCAGGGTTGCCTTTTACGCTCAAATTGCCGCCGACATCTACCCATTCGTACGCGCCGTTCACTCTCTTACCCAAACGGTAATAAACCGTCGCACCGCCAAACGCAAGACCGTCCGTAATGAAATTGATGTCTTTGTTATAGCCGTCGTACGTCCACGGCGACATTTGCGGCGCAACCGTCCATGAGTTGGTTGCGGGAACAATGTCAAAGTAAACGGT
>JAIEBI010000071.1 GCA_029070965.1 Clostridiales bacterium | reverse complement strand
AAATAAGAGTGACAGTAGTTATTCTATATTTTGTGAATCATGTATTCGCTAACTTAATTTTTATATCGACAAATACGGACAAAATTGTCCGTATTTTTTTTGCTACCATAAATTAGGAGTTAAGAGTTATGACAATCGAGCATTACAAAAAAGCCGATACGCTGCATATAAAGCTGTGCGGTGAGCTGGACGAACATCACAGCGCATACGTTCGCACTACAATAGACGCGCTCACCGACGGCGACGTTATTAAGCGCGTGTATATAGATATGTCCGATTTGGACTTTATGGATTCTACGGGCATAGGCGTGCTTATAGGTAGGTACAAGCGGTTAAAGCCGCGCGGCATTCCTATATTCATCCAGTCGCCACCGCCGACGGTAGACAAGGTGTTAAAGCTATCGGGAATTTACGAGATTATAACAAAGGCAGGTTAATCTATGGAAAACCAAATGACGGTTATTTTTGACGCGGTTACGGAAAACGAAGCGTTTGCGCGCAACACTGTTGCGGCGTTTTGCGTTGCGCTCGATCCGACGGTCGATCAAATAAACGATATTAAAACCGCTGTGTCGGAAGCGGTTACTAACTGTATCGTTCACGCATATCCCGACAAATCGCAAAAGGGTAAAATCACAATAACAACAACAATTTCGGACAACTCCGTACATATCGTCATATCGGACACCGGTATCGGCATTGATGACGTAGACAGCGCCATGCAACCGTTTTTTACCACCAAGCCCGAACAGGAACGCAGCGGCATGGGCTTTACCGTAATGGAATCGTTTACCGACAGTCTTACGGTCGAGCAAAACAAGCCTACCGGTACCGTTGTGTCAATGACAAAGACGATTAGAGGTGCGGATTGGAAAAAGAAGACACACTAAACTTAATAGCCGCCGCCCAAAAAGGTGACGATAAAGCGTGCGAACAGCTGTTGTCCGCCAATTCGCCGCTTATAAAGTCGGTAATTCGCCGCTATAAAAACAAAGGCGTCGAGTACGACGATTTGTATCAGCTTGGCTGCGTTGGGTTTATCAAGGCGATTAAAAACTTTTCGTTCGAGTACGAGGTGCGATTTTCCACATATGCCGTACCTATGATAGCGGGCGAGGTGAAGCGGTTTTTGCGCGACGACGGGCCCGTTAAGGTGTCGCGCGGTACCAAATCCGCTGCTATCAAGATTGCCAAGTTTTCCGAGCTGTACAAAAAAGAACACGGTGAATCGCCGACAATCGAAACAATCGCTAAAGAATTTGATATAGAAGCGACGGAAGCTGTGTTTATTATGGATTCGTGTCGTTATCCGGTTTCCATATACGAAAGCAACGACGACAGCGGACGCACATTGGAGGATAAGCTGCCGTCGTCCGAAAATGAGGAAGAAAAGCTGGACAAAATGATGCTCAAACAAATTATAAACGAGCTTTCGCCGCGCGATAAAAAGATTATTCTTTTGCGGTACTTTGCCGACAAAACGCAGTCGGAGGTTGCGCGTGCGCTGTCCGTTTCGCAAGTGCAAATTTCGCGACTGGAAAGCAAGATACTCGGTAAAATTCGCTCACGTTACGGCGACTAATTAATTTATATATTGACTTGTTATGCTGTGTTTGATATAATATCGACATGGCATTTTCTATTGACAGCATTTTTACTACGCGCACGGCATTGCCTAAAAACGGCGGGATAGTCGAGATTGAACCGACAGCGGCGTTACGCCCGTACGTGCGGTGTTTTTGGACGTGCGAACGCGGCAAATTCACACGTTCAACTCGTATTATACCAGACTGCTGCGCAGATATAATTATCAATTTGGATGATTGTGGCGCCGGATTTGTCGGTATGTGTACAGACAGTTTTGCTGCCGAAAACATAGACACTGTATTCGGTATACGTTTTTATGCGTGGGCAGTGCCACAGTTTACTCGTACAAATGCTGTACAATTATTTAATGCCTTAATAAATCCTCAAAATCTATTCAGTAATTTTGCCGAATTTAAAGACAGTATAATCGCAGCTAAAAGAACTGCCGAGCGAGTGGAGTTAGCGCAAAAGTATCTTCTTGGGTTGCTCGACAGCCGTTGCGACTGCGATGTTATGAACAGCTTGTATGCGATTATACGTGGTAACGGAAATATGTCCGTAGGCGATTTGTCGCGCGGAATAGCTGTAAGCAAGCGCACGCTTGAACGAAAGTTTATGCAAAGCATAGGCGTTTCGCCTAAAACGATTACGGAGGCGATAAGATATCAATTATTGTGGCAAGATTGTATTAGGAATAACTTTTGCGCTCTTGACAGTGTGGAAAAATTCGGCTACTACGACGAGGCGCATATGCACAACGATTTTAAAAAGTATCACGGCATAGGACTGAGTGAAGCGCGTCGAGAATATTATGATTTGTCGCATTTTTACAATACGGTTACAAAATAATTTGGTATAATAATCGTAGATTTTTAATAGAGGTACTTATGAATAACAATGTTTTTGATAAAGCACGTAGCTTTATATACCGCAATGCTCGTCCGCTCGATTTGGCGTTGTGGCGTTATAGCTTTGAGGGCGGTAGCCGAAAGGAAGTAATAGACGTTTTATCGTTCTATCAAAATGCCGACGGTGGGTTTGGTCATGCAATTGAGCCCGATTGTTGGAATACCGATTCCACGCCCATAGGGACATGGAATGCAACTCGCATGCTCAATGCTGTCGGAATCGATGCAAACGACAATATAGTTAAAAATATACTTGCATATTTGGATAGCGGTAAGGATTTCCGCGACGGCAAGTGGTTCGTTACTGTAAAAAGTAACAACGACCATCCGCATGCCGTGTGGTGGGAATGTCATGACGACGTCGGCGAGCCCGATGACAATCCTACAATCAGCCTTGCGGGATTTGCGTTAAAATATGCAAGCAAAGATGGTGCGTTATATAAAAAGGCGGCAGATATAGTGACGGCTGCTGTGAAATCGTTTATTAAAGAACCCATTTGCGATATGCATGTTACGCGTTTATATTTGGAGCTTTACGAGTATTGTTCGTCCATTGAAGGATTTGACCTGTTTGACTTGGCGGCATATAAAAATGCTCTTTATACGGCGATTAAAAACACTGTATGTACCGATACGGATAAGTGGTTTAAAGAATACGTTTGCAAGCCGTCTACGTTCTACGACAGTTCAAAACTGGTGTTTGATATTGTGGATAACGAATTGTGCAAAAAAGAGGGCGAACTTTTGCTAAAAGGACAGCTTGAAGACGGTTCGTATCCTGTTACTTGGCTGTGGCATAACGATTATAAAGAGTATTATGTTGCCGCTAATTGGTGGAAGTCGTTTTTGTTGCGAACAAATATATTATACCTAAAAGACTTAAAACTAATTTAAACTTGAATTCAATCGGAGTAGCAGCGGCTACTCCTTTTTTGTGCGATTTTTTATATAATGAATAATCTTTTTTACCTTTCGGCAAATTACTAATATGAGAAATCAAAACGAACAAATCGGCGAAGGACTTATCGACGTTACCGAGCGCGAGCAATGGGCGCGTCAAGGTAAGCCCCAAGAAAAGCACGGTTAATCAGGAGTAATTATGGCTGAAAGCACAAACGCGGTAAAAGCGCGCAACGACAAATATAACAAATTTGTGGAGACGATTACGCCCAAGACAAATATGGCAAAGGCAATGTTCCATAGCTTTGTCGTAGGCGGTATTACGTGTATGATAGGACAGGGCATAGGAGATATAGTTAAAGTTATATCCCCGTCAATGCCTGTGGATATGGTTAGCAACATTACGTCAATGATATTGGTTACGGTTGCTATTTTGTTGACAGGTCTCGGCGTGTTCGACGTTATTGCGCGGCAAGGCGGTGCTGGGTCGTTCTTACCGATTACAGGATTTGCAAACGCTATGGCGAGCGCGTCTATGGAGTATAAAACCGAAGGATTGATATTCGGAACAAGCGTCAAGCTGTTTTCGGTTGTCGGTCCGGTTGTGGTAAACGGCGTTGTTTGGTCGTCCGTGGCGGGACTTCTCAATCTTTGGATTATGGGGATGTAGTATGATAAAGCACAGCGAACCAATATCGATGACAAGCGGCAATGTGGACGAATTACCTTCGCCGACGGGTTTTAGTAAGCGCCCGCGCGTTATGCGCTTTTACAATACTCCGCGCATAATCGGGCGAATGAGCGTCGTCGGAGAAAAAGAGTCCAAAGGACCTGTCGGTAAGTATTTCCACAAGTGCGAGACCGATGACAAAATGGGCGAAAAAACGTTTGAACGCGCTGAGATAAGAATGTTCGATACGGCGGTGCGCGGCGCAGTGCGCGACGCTCGACTCAAAATCGACGATATTGACGTAATGATTTCAGGCGATTTGCTTAATCAAATGACTACGTCCAGTTATGCCGCGCGCGACATAGGCGTGCCGCATATAGGCATATACGGTGCGTGTTCGACAATGACGGAAGGGCTTATGTTGTCGGCGACGCTCGTTGACGCAGGGTATTTCACCAACATCGTGTGCGCGGCGTCCAGCCACTTTGCCACGGCGGAGCGACAGTTTAGGTACCCGTTGGAATATGGCTGTCAGCGCCCGCCGTACGCGCAATGGACGGTTACAGGCGCGGGCGCGTCAGTGGTGTCCAAAAACACTAAGGAGAACGAAAGATTTCCGAAGATAGTCATGGCAATCCCCGGGCTTATTACCGACTACGGTATAAACGACCTAAATAACATGGGAGCGGCAATGGCACCCGCAGCGATGGACACAATGTTTACGTTGCTTACGCAGTCGGGATTTAACGCGGACGACTTCGACATGATTGTCACGGGGGACTTGGGCAAGCTCGGTTCGGATATTTTGCGCCAACTCATGCTCGATCGCGGAATCAAGCTCGGCCAAAACTATATAGACTGCGGTAATATAATTTACGACGTAGAACAAAAATGCTATCAGGGCGGCAGCGGCTGCGCTTGCTCGGCAACGATATTCAATTCGTTTATAATGGATAAGTTGATGAGCGGCGAATACAAAAGGATAGCGTATTTGGCTACGGGGGCGCTTATGAGCAGTCAAAGCTGTTATCAGGGCGAAACCATTCCGTGCATATCGCACGCTGTGGTTGTTGAAAGTCCGTTTTTGGGGGAGAAATAATTATGGCTGTTTGGCAACAAATCGGAACGTATGCAATAGTTTTCGGGGTGGGTGGCGCATTGTGCGCCATAGCGGAGTTATTGATTGTAAGGACAAAACTTACGCCCGCACGCATACTTGTTATATTTTTGATAGTGGGCATAATACTCGAAGGCGTCGGCGTATATGATTATATCTTTAAGGTATGTCAGGCAGGTATAAGCGTGCCGATAGTGGGATTCGGCGCGGCACTTGCCAAAGGCTCTATAGAAACAGCAAAGCAAGTCGGATTTGTAGGGGCATTTGCCGGCGGGTTAATCCGCACTGCTTACGGCGTTGGTGTCGCGATTGTAATGAGTTATATTGTAACCTTATTGTTCAGTGCAAAAGCAAAATAGTATCTCGAATAACTAAGTATCAAACAGGCGGAATTTTGCATATATATTATTTGTGAAAAAATGTTGTAGGGTTGTAAAGCGAAAGCGCAGCAAACGAAAGATATTGTTTGTTGTGCTTTTGGTTATAAGCGCGATTATCGCGGCGATTGTTGCTTTTATCAAGTACAATGTTACGCCTATGATACTCGCGCTGTCCGAGGAGCGTGTGCGGTCGCTCACTGCCGACGCCGTTAGCATGGCAGTTATAGACGTTATGTCGCAAAATAATGACGTAGAATATTTGGAAATCACACGCGACGATAAGCAAAACATAAAGAGCGTGAGCGTAAACAGCAAGACTGTGACTGTTCTTGCGGAGCAAGTAGCGCTTACGGCGCAACAGTATATTACGGACGTCGGCAACGACGGAATAAAAATCCCGTTGGGTTCGCTAAGCGGTTTGGCGGTTTTTACCGGTATAGGACCAGATATCAATATGCGGGTATATCTTGTAGGCTCAACGTATTCTGAAATGACGTCGGTATTTACTGCGGCCGGTATAAATCAAACGCTTCATAGGCTGTACTTTACCATACATGGCAATATTGCGGTAGCCGTTCCCGGGATTCCGTCGACAATCAAGGTATCGGCACAGGTTCTTATGGGGGAGACGCTTATAGTTGGCGAAGTGCCGCCTACGTATTTGCAATCTACTACTGTCGGTGATATGCTCGATTTGGCTGTAAAATAGTTAAAATTATTGTCTAAAATGATTGCGCCCGATTGTAAGTTGTGATATACTTGTTACATAAGATGCGTTTGAGTGCGGCATAAGAGTAGCGCAAATAACAGAGAGTTGTCCATGGCTGAAAGACAACGCGCGTTAAAGATTTTCACCGTACAAGCACCGTTGCCAAAATAGCAGTAAGTGACGGCGTAGGTTGCGTTATAACCTAATGAGTTACAAATTCGGGTGGTACCGCGTTTATAACGCCCCGTGTTGCATTTATGCACGCGGGGATTTTTGTTGAAATTATTCGGAGGTAATATGAATCTTAAAGAAATACGCGACGAAGCATTAAAAAAGCTTGAAAGTCCGGATGTCAAATCCGAACGCGATTTGGCTGAGTTAAAGACCTATCTGTTCGGCAAGTCCGGCGTGCTTACCGGTCTTATGAAGGGGCTGAAAGACCTTCCGCCCGAGCAAAAGCCGCAAGCGGGCAAAGAGATTAACGATTTGCGCGTAGAGCTGATGGCAAAGTGTGAGCAAAAGGAGAAGGAACTTCACCGTCTTGCAATAGAGCAATCCATAAATTCGCAGACGATAGATTTGTCATTAGACAGACCTTATCATGCTATCGGGTGTGCGCATCCGTTAAATCAGGTTCGTCGGCGCCTTACCGAATACTTTGTCGGTAACGGCTATATCGTTTACGACAGTCCGGAGATTGAGACTGATTACTACAATTTCCAGGCACTAAACGTTCCGCCCGACCACCCCGCGCGCGATATGCAGGATACGTTTTTTATAAACGACAATATTCTTTTGCGCACGCAAACATCCGCAGGACAAGTGCGTTTGATGGAAAAGTACAAGCCGCCGCTCAAAATGATTTGCCCGGGTAGGGTGTTCCGCAATGATGATGATTCCACGCATTCGCCTGTATTCCACCAAATGGAAGGACTTGTGGTAGACAAAAACGTTACGCTGTGCGACCTTAAAGGCGCGCTTGACGGCTTTGCTAAGTTCATTTTCGGCGAGCAAACGCAGATACGGTTTAGACCGAGTTATTTCCCGTTTACTGAACCGAGTGTGGAAGTAGATGTTTCGTGCTTTAATTGCGGCGGAAGCGGTTGCAGAGTGTGTAAAAACACAGGCTGGATAGAGATTTTGGGCGCAGGTATGGTTAACCGTAAGGTTCTTGCTAACTGCGGGATAGACCCTGACGAGTATCACGGTTTTGCATTCGGTATGGGACTCGATCGTATAACTATGATACTTTGCGCTATCAACGACATAAAGTTGATATGGGATAACGATGTGCGTTTTCTGCACATGTTTAAGTAGGAGGATATTATGAAACTTCCGTTGAGTTGGTTAAAAGATTATGTGGATATAGGCGACATTACGCCTCAAGAATTGTCGGACAAGCTTGTTTCGATAGGTTTTGAGGTGGAGGAAATAATCGCTCCGCGCAGTGACGTTAAAGGCGTTGTCGTAGGCAGAGTTGAGGAAATCGTTCACCACGACAATTCGGACAAACTGTGGATTTGTAAGGTAAATATCGGCAGTGAGGTTGTGCAAATTGTTACCGGCGCGCAAAACGTGAAAAAAGGCAATTACGTGCCCGTTGCAACAGTCGGAGCGTATCTTCCTGACGGCATGCATATTAAGCCCGCCAAGCTGCGCGGTGCAGACAGCTTCGGTATGATGTGCGGCGGCAGTGAGCTTGGCGTTGATGACAGCGTAATAGACGGTGCAAGCTACGACGGCATATTGATTTTGCCTAACGACAGTACGATAGGCGAAGATATACTGCGCACACTCGGTCAAGATGATACAGTTTTAGACGTATCGATTACAGCCAACCGTCCCGACTGTCAAGCGATAGTCAATCTTGCTCGCGAGATATCCGTGCTTTTGGACAAGCCGTTCAAAATGCCGAAGCTCACTTATAAAACTACTAATCTCGGTACGGACAAAATGCCTACTGTCAAGATAGCCGAAAAGGATTTGTGCAGCCGTTATATCGGTAGGTTGATACGCGACATCAAAATAGAAAAATCGCCCAAATGGATGCGCGACAGATTGCGTATGTGTGGTATCCGTCCTATAAACAATCTTGTAGATATTACTAACTACGTATTGTTGGAAATAGGCCAGCCTTTGCACGCGTTTGACCGTAAGTTTATAGACGGCGGTATAAATATACGCAAGGGCGTTACGGGCGAGCGTATTACCGCGCTCGACGGCAAAGAATACGGTGTAAACGATGTGCTTTTGATTGCCGACGACAAAAAGCCTCTCGCCATTGCCGGTATTATGGGTGGGGAATACACGAGTATTTTTCCCGACACGCAAACGGTATTTTTGGAAGCGGCGCGCTTTGAGCGCAGTAATATTCGTAGAACGTCGCGTAAAATCGGATTGCGTTCCGATTCCTCTGCGCGGTACGAAAAGGGCGTTGATTGGCATTCGGTAGAAATAGGATCGGAACGTGCGCTGGTGCTTATCGACGAGCTAAAATGCGGAAAAATAGTAGCGGACAAAGTGTTCGATAGCATAGAACCGCCCAAGCAAAATATTATTCGCACCACTAAAGAGGAAATTTGCGCGCTGTTAGGCATAGATATTGACAAAAAGACAATAGTGTCCTTACTCAAAAAGCAGGGCATTGCGGTCAAGTCCGAAGGCAAAACTCTTGTTTGCACTATACCTCTTGTTCGTGAAGATATAGATGGATATCCCGATCTTGCCGAGGACATTATGCGCTTTTACGGTTACGACAAGATTATATCCACTCATTCGGAAAACACGCACCAAACTCGCGGATACTTGTCCACTCATGATGAGAACGCGCAAAAGGTTAAAGACCGTTTGCAAGCGCTCGGTGCCGATGAAATATTGAATTATTCGTTTGTTTCGCCAGATGCTGCAGATAAACTGTTGCTTGCCGCTGACGATGAGTGGCGAAAGGTTATTCCCATTTTGAACCCGTTAAGCCGTGATATATCCGTAATGCGTACGCAGCTTGTTTATGGAATGTTAAATTCGATTGCGCGAAATTGCGCAAGAAAAAATTATACTATGCGTTTTTACGAGCTTGGCAAAGTATTTGTTGCGGACAAGCTTCCGCTTGAAGCCTTACCTCGTGAACGCGATATCTTATGTGTGGGCGTGTGCAATGACGGCAACTTTTACACACTTAAAAATATAGTCGGCGAAATTATCAGCATGTTCGGTAATGTTGAATATACGGTTTCTACCGCGCCGTATTTGCACCCCAAACAAGCATTGCACGTTGATGTCGGCGGCATAGTGGGTGATTTCGGCAAGATTCATCCGCTTGTTTGCGAAAATTACGATTTACCGGAATGCGTTTACGTTGCGCATCTCGATGTGACAGACGCGCTTAATGCTGTGTTGCCGACCGCAAAATACACACAGCTGTCTAAACAGCATCCTATTGATAGGGATCTTGCCGTAGTTGTGGAAAAATCGGTGGCGGTGGGGGATATGCTTGCCGCAGTCAAGGTTGTCAGTCCGTATATAACTGAAGTTAAGTTGTTTGATATATATGAGGGCGAGCAAATAGCGGATGGCTACAAGAGCGTAGCGTTTTCCGTTCGGTTGCAGCCGACCGACGCGCCGTTTTCCGATAATAAAATCAAAGAAATTATGGACAGCATTATAGAAACAACGTCTTCGCAGTTCGGAGCAAAGCTAAGGTAATGCAGATAGTCGCACCCGCAGGAAGCAAAAGCGGACTCATCGCAAGCATGAACGGCGGCGCGGACGCTGTTTATTTGGGGTTACCCAATTTCGGTGCGCGTGCAAAAGCGGAAAACTTTAACGAAAGCTCGTTTGCGGAAGCCGTGGAGCTTGCGCATCTTTACGGAGTTAAGGTATTCGTAACGCTTAATACTCTTATCAAAGACAGCGAAATGCCCCGCGCAATCGATTGTGCTAAATTCGCATACTCGGTCGGCGCGGATGCCGCTATCGTTCAAGACGTACGGTTTATCAAGCAATTAAAGCATACGTTGCCGGATTTTGCGTTGCATGCCAGTACGCAAATGGGCATACACAACGCCGATGGCGCAAAAGTATTGCGCGATTTGGGCATTGCGCGCGCAGTATTGGCAAGGGAGACCCTGCCGCAAGACATTAAGAAAATAAAAGAAACGGGCATTGAAATAGAGTATTTTGTTCAAGGCGCGCTTTGTGTGAGCTTTTCGGGCAATTGCTACTTTTCTTCGCTTGCTTCGTCGTATAGCGGCAATCGCGGCAAGTGCATGCAGCTTTGTCGCAAACCTTATTATTTTCACGGTAAGCGTGGATATTATCTTTCCGCAAAGGATTTGTGCCTATACGATAAACTCGATATGCTGCGCAATCTCGGAGTAGACGCCATAAAAATAGAAGGGCGTATGCGCTCGGACGAGTACGCATATACAGCAGTCAGCGTTTACAAGAACATGATTGACGACGCAAAAAATGCCCTTAAATCGGTCTTTAACCGCGGAGACTACTGCGAAGGGTATTTGAACGCTGACGCACCGTTTAATGTCATATACTCAAAAATACAGGGCAATATAGGCACAAATGTGGGTAAAATCAGCTTCGTCAACGGAAATTGTATTGCGGTCAAAGGTTTTGCTCCGCATAAAAACGACGGATTTAAGGTAGTGCGCAACGGAATAGAGATTTGCGGAGCGGCGGAGAACGGCGGAAAAATATTGAGCGACGGGCGCGTGAAGCTCGGTGACGAGCTGCGAAGAACTTCCAGTGGAGAACTGGCGGATAAGGTTAAAGCCGCAAAACGCGATATCAATATATCGGTGGACGTATCTGTTAAAAGCGGTGAAACGCCGACAGCTCTCGTAACTTTGCCTAATTCAACTGAGATTACGGTGAGAGGGGACTTTATTGCTGAGCAAGCCAAAACTCGCGGCATAACAGCCGACGACGTACTTAGAGTGTTTAAAAAGACCTCCGACTATCCGTTTAATCCAAATATCGGTGTTAATATAAGCGACGGAATATTTGTGCCGATTGCAACGCTTAACGAGTTTCGCCGAAACGTATACAAGGCAACGAAACAAGCAATAATCGACGCATATGCTATTAAGCGGTGCACTTTGCCGTATATCGGACTGAACTACAATCGTTTTGACGGTAGCGGCACAATATTGATGGTGGAAAACCAAAACCAATTGACGGACGAAATATTGCAAAAAGTCGATTACGTTGCACTCAATCCTGCCGACTATGCGCATTTTGCGGTACCTAAAATAAATAAACCTGTTTTGCTCAATCTTCCGGTGACAATGCGCGGTGCCGATAGGGATGTAATACTCGATGCAATAAACAAACCCGAAATATGCGGAGTTATTTCCAATAATATTTATTCGCTCAGTTTGACCGATAAACCCATACTTTTGGGCGTGGGACACAATATAATAGGGGAATGTCAATATCCGCACGTTACATCGTTTGAGGCCGATACCATAGGCGATGGATTTGCGTATGTATATGGTCATGCACCTGTTATGACGCTGTGCCACTGTCCGTACGGACAGTGCGTAAACTGCGACGGCAAGGACGAGCTGGTAGACGAGAGTGGTAGAGTTTTCCCGCTTCGTAGGTATAAAGCGGCACATTGCTATTGGCAGTTACTAAACTGCGTACCCAATTACCAAAACAAACTTAATACGAAAAATGTGTTTTTCGATTGTACGTCTTCAAAGAGCGACGAAATACTTGCTGCACTGAATTTCGAATATAACGGTAATTATACGCGCGGCAATATGAACAAAGGTTTAAAATAATGAAAGTATACAATGATTTGGAATTTAATACTATTTTAAAATCTATCGCGTCGCTTGCACAATCGTCGGTGGTGGCGGAAGCGATTCTCAATACTTTGCCTACAACCAATTTGGACGAGGCTAACAAATTATTAACACAAACGGGTGATGCCGTTAACGTGCTAGCGTCGCACCGACCGAGTCTTGCTTTTGAGGATATAGAACTGTTGTTAAGCAAGGCAAAAGTGGGCGCCGTGCTGACGCCAAAAGAATTACTGTCCGTCACCGAGCACATACGTGCGTTGCGTTCACTCAAAAATAATGTTGAAAGCATGAGTGAGTGCGACAGCTTAAAGGATATAACTGCTTATGCCCGCGTGTGCGATGAACTGGAATATTCTATTAACCGCGCAATCGAGAACGAAACGGACGTAAAGGATAACGCCAGCGAAAAGTTGTACAGTATACGTAGGGCTATTATTCGCGCCAACGCACGGCTCAAAGACAAGCTGGACGGATTTACGCGACAAAACAATATTAGTAAGTATTTACAAGATAATATAGTAACGATGCGCGGCGGTAGATACGTTTTGCCTGTGCGAAACGATTGCCGGTCGAATGTTAAGGGGCTTGTACACGATATTTCGTCAACCGGCGCAACCGTCTTTATTGAGCCGTTTGCCGTGGTTGAGGCAAACAACGAGATTATCACGCTGAAAACCGAGGAAGCTAACGAGATTGAGCGCATACTTGCGGAATTGAGTAAACTGGTTGTAAAAAATGCCTCGCAGTTATTATTGTGCCAGCAGGTACTGTTAGAATGTGGAATAATTTTCGCCAAAGCCGAGTATGCAAAGCAAACAAACTCATACCGTCCCGAAATTAACGACAGCGGAATAATTGTGCTTAAAAGCGCACGACATCCGCTTATCGACTCAAATGACGTTGTTCCCATTGATATATCGCTGGATAGCGAGCGCGTGCTGTTGATATCTGGTCCGAATACCGGCGGAAAGACGGTTGCGCTTAAAACGGTCGGACTGTTTTCCATTATGGCGGCAAGTGGCATATTTGTGTTGGCAAGCGAGGGGAGTAAGGTAAGTATTTTCGATAAAATTTATTGTGATATCGGGGATTCCCAAAGTATATCACAGTCGCTCAGTACGTTTTCGGCACACGTCACCAATCTATCACACATAATGTCCGAAATGAATGACAAATCGCTTGTGTTATTGGACGAGGTGGGCGACGGTACAGATCCAGATGAGGGTGCGGCTCTCGCCATAGCAATGATAAAGAAGCTGTTGCGTACACGCTCTACCGCCGTAATCACTACGCATTTTAATTCCGTAAAGGAATTTGCGTTGGGAAGTGTAGGCATAGCCAATGCGTGTATGCAATTTGACAACGTCAATTTCCGTCCTACGTACAAGGTGCTGAGCGGCGTTTCGGGGTCGAGTTATGCGTTGGAAATTGCCGAAAGGCTGGGTTTGGAAAAGCAAATAGTGGACGACGCACGGACGTCATTAAGTGCGGAAAAAATAGCGTTTGATAAAATTCTGCGCGAAGCGGAAAACCTGCGCAATCAAGCCGAAAAGGAAAAAGCGGAGAGTTATGCGCTTCGATTGAAAGCGAGCGCGGACGCTGACAAATCGCAAGCGCTCAAGCTGGAATATGAGCGTAAGCTCGCCGAAATAAACGAAAAATCCCGTGCTATTATTAAACAGCTTGCCGACGAGTATTCCGACCGTGCGGACGCTATTATAGAACAAATAAAGGATTGTTTGAAAACGGCGGACGAAGCGGCGCTATTTAGGGCGCGAAAAGCCGCCAAGCGCATACATGACGATGTGCCGTTTGAACAAGTTAAGCCCAAAGTTTCCGAACGCCCGCCCGAACCCACTGAATTGACCGTAGGGAAAAGCGTGTTTGTTACAGGATTTAATAAAGAGGGCATTGTGGTCAGCCCGCCACGCGGCAACAAAGTGCTTATTGCTATCGGTTCCGTAAAAACCGAAATGCCCATTTCGTCTTTATTGCTCGTTTCGGAAAAACAGGAAAAGCAAAATAAATGGGCTGAAACCGTTCGTCGTGAGCCGGAAAACAAGGAAGTGATGTTGCTCGGCAAAACAGTTGACGAGGCCACGGCCGAGCTGGATATCATACTTTCCGACATACCGCCGCAAAGCACGTTACGCATTGTTCACGGCAAAGGAACCGGCGCGCTTGGCAAGGGGATACAAGCATATCTAAAACGGCATAAAAGAATAAAATCGTTTAGATACGGAAGATACGGAGAGGGCGATACAGGTGTAACAATTGTTGAAATAAAATAATATAAAAGAACTACCGCGCTATTAATAGTGCGGTAGTTCTTTTATATTGGCTAATTCTTCATATGAATACGCTAAAGAATATATTTCTTGAGGATACAGTTCATAATTATCTGACAAATCAACTGAAATAACATAAATTATGTAATTTGTCGTGCGCATATTAAGCGCCCTTACGTTGTCATATTTTTCGCCCAATACGGTTTTAGCATATTCTTCAAATCTATCCTCGATAGGGAAGTATGCGCTATCCACCGTAGTATAGAACGATTTATTTCTACGCCTTATACACGTAATAATTTCGTCGGCAGATATCGGTGTAATCTTGTCGTTAAGTAGTAGGTTAAGGGTAACGCAATCGCATATAAGCATGCTCGATAAGTAGTGCATACTCCTAAATTGCTTTGATACGATGTTTGCCACCTGCGCGCGACACACACTTGTCACCGACGCTTCGGCAAGCTTGAAAATAGTATCCTCGTCGATCCTTGTTCTCATACTTTTACCAACGAATAATTGAAATAATCACCTATTATATCAGATAGAGTATTATAAAGATTGGTCGCATTTATGTCGATTTGTAACACTTTTTGCACATCAGGGCAGTTTTGTGCGGCATTTTTGATTTGTGCATTGGTAGTTTTGACGCAGTTAGGAAGCAAGGAAAAATCGAAATCGCTTTTACAAGCTAAAAGGCGGGTGCAAAACTGTTTGTCTGTCAGTCCTTTTTCTATGCCTAGGTGTAGGTCTAAAAACAGCCTATAAATGCGTTTTTTGCCGTATCTTTTGCCGATTGCAGCGTTAACTATATCGTCTATGCTATTTAAATGTGATACTTTTTTCAGTAAATATTCCATGCCTTCCGAGCAGTTTCTGAGTTTATTTATGTCATCGACGCTTGCTCGTTTAATCGCGTACAAAGTCAGCTTTTTGTACAGTTCCAAGTCGGCTGCTGCATGGCGACGGCTGTCACAAATTTTATCGTAATTGAATGGGATATACTTTTGCATTGCCGATAGGTTGCCGCCTTCGTCCGCCGTGCGTATTGCCGTTGCGGAAACATATTCGACGTCGGTCGAAATATCGTTGTAGGCAGCACCCTTGCGCTCAATAATGATTGGTTGCATATTGGCACAGTATTTGTCTATGGCTGAAATGTATTCTATACAAAGAATATTATTGGGATCATTGAATAATCCCGCCACAGTGGGCTTATCGGGGTGTAAATCGCCGTATATTCGCGTAAGCGCGGTGGCGGTGGCGGCGTTATAGCTCTTTCCTTGTTCGAGTTCTGCTTTTAGTTTGGTGGTAAATTTTTCGGCGTGCGATATCTTTATATCGGCAATTCGCAGTATATCGTCGCTGTTGCCAACAGCGCCCATTGCCAAATGGGTTATGCCTTTTATGCCGGAAATAATCTTCATCCCGCCTTCGGCAAACAGCTGCGCGCTTGCCGTAGCGTATACCGTGGGTAGCTCTATAACGGCGTTTGCACCGCCTAAAACTGCACATTCGGCGCGCAAGGCTTTGTCGCAAAATGCGGGCATAGCTGACTGAACAAACGGCCCGCTCATCACGCAAAATATATTGTCAACGCCTTGAGCTTTTAGCGTATCCAGCTGATATTTGTGTCCGGTGTGAAACGGATTATATTCTGTTATGACGGCACAATTTTTCATAATAATTACTTTACTTTGTTTACGAACAAGTGTATAATGATTATTGGCAATATGCGTTTTAAACGATATTGTGCTCATTATACCATATCACTTTTATTTTGTAAATACTTATCGGAGGACAATCATGAACGATTTGTTAAAATCTGTACGCGAAAAAGCCAAGAGTCTTAAAAAGACAATAGTGCTGGCGGAAGGCGAGGAGCCGCGCATAATCACCGCTGCGGTCAAGGTGCAAGCTGAAGGCATTGCAAAAATTATTTTGCTCGGTAACGTTGACGTAATCAAGCAGAAATGCCCCTCGGTTAATTTGGCCGGCATAACGGTAATTAATCCTGCTACTGTCGACGTCGAGCCGTATGCCGAGCTTTTGTACGAGCTGCGCAAGGCTAAGGGGATGGATATGGACACGGCGCGCAAGCTCGCGCATAATCCGCTGTATTTCGGTGTGCTTATGGTTAAGCGCGGCGAGGCGGACGGTATGGTTGCCGGCTCGGTCAACGCCACGGGCGACGTTTTGCGCCCCGCATTGCAAATTATAAAGACCGCGCCCGGCATCAAAACGGTAAGCTCGTGCTTTATTATGTGCCTTGACAAGAATTCCAAGTACGGCGAAAACGGCATAATGGTGTTTGGCGATTGCGCCGTCAATCCCAATCCCGACAGCAATCAGCTTGCCGATATCGCAATGGCTTCGGCTGACACGGCAGTCGCTATAGCAGGTATTACGCCCAAAGTAGCGTTGCTTTCGTACTCCACCAAAGGCTCGGCAAAGGGCGAGCTTGTAGATAAGGTGACGGGTGCGCTTGAAATAATTAAAGCCGCACGTCCCGAAATGCGCGTGGACGGCGAATTGCAGGCTGATGCGGCGCTTGTTCCTACGGTTGCCGACCTTAAAGCCCCCGGCAGTACGGTTGCAGGCAAAGCCAACGTATTGATTTTCCCCGATCTTCAAGCGGGCAACATAGGATACAAGCTGGTTCAGCGTCTTGCCGGTGCTGAGGCGATAGGCCCTATTTGCCAAGGCTTTAACAAGCCGGTAAACGACTTGTCAAGAGGGTGCAGCAGCGAGGACGTTGTAAACGTTGTTGCGATGACCGCATTACAAAGCACAATCGCAAAATAATGAAATTTAAAAAAATCACGGTAAAATGCACCTCGGAGACCTCTGACGCCGTATCGTACGCCTTGCACGAGGCGGGCAGTATGGGCGAGGTCTTTGAGGATTACAATAATATTAAGCAAGTGCTGGACGATAAGCGTTGGGATTACGCGGACGCACAGTTGTTTGTTCCGACGGACGACTGCGCCGTTATAGGCTATTTTACTATCGAATCGTCCGAAGATGTCGTTTTGCAAAGGATAGAAGCATTAAAGCAATACGATTGGGCGGATTTTTCCGTGCTAAGCACCAAAACTGAAATAATAGATTCCGTTGAATGGGAAAACGAATGGAAAAAGTATTATAAGCCGTTCAATATCGGAAAGGTTGTAATCGTTCCGGAATGGATTGATTATAATCCCGCTTTCGGCGACGTAAAAGTAATACTCAACCCGGGGCTGGCGTTCGGAACGGGTATGCACGAAACCACATCGATGTGCATTGACTTAATGCAGCGCATACCGCTATCAGGCAAGCGCGTGTTGGATTTCGGTTGCGGCAGCGGCATACTCGGTATTTGCGCCACGGCGCTTGGTGCTCGGTCGGTGGTATTTGCCGACACGGACGAACAGGCGATTACCGCCACCGAATATAATTGTAAGATAAACGGAATACCCAATCCCGAAGTGTTTTGCCGCGACGTGCGCGAAATGACCGAACCTGCCGACATAGTTGTTGCAAACATAACTGCCGACGTATTGATAGCCGTTATGCCGATTATCAAAAGCGCGCTCGGCAAGGGTGGATATGCGATTATTAGCGGCATTATTTCCGATAAAAAGCAAATAGTATCTGACGAATATTCAAAAGAATTCACTCTTGTACAATCCCAGCAAAAAAACGAATGGGGCGCATTTTTATTTAAACTATGAGATTTTACTTTCCGAATATAAACAAATCGCGCCCCGAACTGGTAGGCGACGCCCATACTCATGCCGCTTACGCATTGCGCATACGCGCCGGCGACAGCATAACGGTGTTTGACGGTTTAGGTCACGATTATACCTGTAAAGTCAAGGAAATCAAAAAGGACAAAACACTGCTGGAAATACTTGATATGTCGGAAAATGCGGGTGAATCGATAATTTCGGTAACGCTGTATTTGTCGGTAATCAAGCAAGATCGATTTGAATTAGCCGTACAAAAAGCCACCGAGCTTGGCGTAAAAAAGATTGTCCCTGTGTATTCCGCGTTTACGCAACGCAATTTCAGCTTGAATTATGATAGGCTTAATAGAATAGCAATATCCGCTTGCGAGCAGTGCGGCAGGAGTGTAGTTCCTATTATAGAACAAGCCCTCGATTTTGACGAATTGCTCGATCGCGCTAAAAATACGCAAATGATATTTCCTTGGGAGCGCGAATGTAACGGAACAATACGAGCAACATTGGACAAGGATAAGACCGATATATCCGTTTTTATCGGGCCCGAAGGCGGCATTACCGAGGATGAAAAAAACAAGCTCGCCGCTGTCGGCGCAAAATCGGTGACGTTAGGCAAACGCATACTTCGTGCGGAAACCGCCGCAATAGCTGCACTGTCGGTAATATACTACGAAATGGGAGAGTGGGGTCTTTGAACATACGTGTAATCACACTCGGATGTAAAGTAAATCAATGCGAAAGCGCGTCCATTGTGGCAACGCTTAGATTAAACAACTATTTAGCGTCGGAAGGTTTAGAACTTGCCGACGTTTATGTTTTAAATACATGCTCAGTAACGGCGGAAGCAGACAAAAAATCGAGGCAGCATATTTCCAAGATGCGCAAACTAAATCCGGATTGTAAAATCATAGTAGTAGGGTGTAGCTCACAAAATCATCCGCAAACATTCGCCAAAAACAACGTAATAGCAATAAGCGGGACGGTGAATAAAGCCGATTTTGTATTAAATACGGTTAAAAATATATGTAAAGATAATCAATATAATACTCTATCAAATATAATACTATTAGACAATTTGGCTGAAAGTGTCGAAAAATGCAGGGGGTTTTGCTATGAGGAATATCCAATATCGGATAAAACGAGGGCATTTATAAAAATTCAAGACGGCTGTAATAGGTTTTGTACATATTGCATTATTCCGTATTTGCGGGGGCGTAGCAGGTCGCGGAGCATTGAAGATATTGTGCGTGAATGCAAACAAATAGAGTCTAAAGAGGCGGTGATTACGGGCGTAGATATATCGTCATACGGTAAGGATATCGGCACCGATTTATCGGCACTTTTAGAGACTTTGTCGACTACAAAAATGCGAAAACGATTAGGATCGTTAGAATGTGAGGCCGTAAATGGGCCTCTGCTGGACGTAATGGCTCGGGGCGGATATTGTCCACACTTTCATTTATCGTTGCAAAACGGCGCTAATACAGTGCTAAAAAGTATGAATAGGCGATATACCACCGAGTATTTTTTCAGTAAGATAGAGCTGATACGACAATATTTTCCGCTTGCCGGAATTACGACCGACGTTATTGTCGGATTTCCTACCGAAACAGATGAATTATTTGAAAAAAGCTGCAATTTTATTAAGGATTGTGCCTTCTCGGACATTCATGTTTTTCCTTATAGTAGGCGAACGGGTACGTTGGCAGCAAAAAAATACGGTGAATTGCCTCCCTATATAGTAAAATCACGTGTAAATAAACTGCTCGACATAAAAAAACAGCTACGTATGCAGTTTTTGCGCAAAAATTTGGGCACAACAGTCCCTGTGTATATAGAAGACTCCGAGGGTGAATATAACGTTGGCTATACGCCCAATTATATTAAGGTATATTCTCACGCTCCCTGCGGTGAAATAGTCAATTTAAAATTGACTGAATTGCACGACGATTGTGGAATAATCGGAATTTGATTTGTTTATAGATGACTTTGTAATTTGAATAGTGATTTTAGACATTTAATATATAGACGCGCGGTAGGGCACTAATAATAAATGTTACGGCATATATAACCTATCACTTCGCAAAAGACAGCTTTTGCGAAGTGATAGGTATTAAAAAGTAGCAAATAAGGCTTTATTGTTGTTATTGTTATTTTGAGCTGTTCATGACTTTTGGCAAACATTCTTATATTTTTGTCTTATTTGTTGATTGCGATTTTCATTCTTATATGTTTTCTTTTGTATGTATAACAGTTAATAATGATTAAGATACTATCAGTATGAAAAAAGCCTCGAAAGCCACAAAGTTTGTACTTATATGTTTGGCGGTTTTTGTCGGAATCGTTTTGCTTGCGGCAGGCTTTTTCTTTTTGCTGATAGAGCCTAATGTGACTATATTCGGTTCGGAGCGGCTTGAATTGGATAAGCTGACAACTTACTCGCGATCTGTGACGTTGCTCGACGCTTACGGCAATCCGATTGACGATGCGGTTTACTTTGGCAACAATAATATTTCCGTAAATATCGATACATTGCCTAAAAATACTGTTGACGCTTTTATTGCTATCGAGGATAAACGCTTCTATTCTCACCATGGCGTGGATTACAAACGTATGGCATCCGCATTTGTTTCTAACATCAAATCGGGCGGATTTAATCAAGGCGCATCGACTATTACGCAACAGCTTATCAAGAACACGCACTTATCCAATGAAAAAACCTTGCGCCGAAAAATCAGCGAAATACGCTTGGCGCGCAAACTGGAACGCGTTTATAGTAAGCGCCAAATATTGGAGAGCTATCTTAACGTTTTATATTTCGGATCGGGCATTCGCGGCTTGGGAACTGCAAGCCGCGTTATGTTCGATAAGCCTGCTTCCGAACTTACGCTCGCCCAATCGGCAGTGTTGGCGTCTATTATAAACAACCCTGCAAAATACAGTCCGTACAACAATATCGATAATTTGAATAAACGTAAACGTCTCGTACTTAAAGAAATGTTGAATCAAAAACTGATTACCAAATCCGAGTATGAAAACGCGCTTGCCGAGCCGCTCGAATTCGGTAAAAATCGTAGCAATCAGTTTGTGACAGCAACGCTCAAATCAGCGTGCGCCGCGCTTAATTGTTCTGAAAAAACACTGTTTTTGAAAAACTACACAATTCGTACATCGTACGACCCGACAATAGCCAATTCTGCCCGCACGGCACTATCTAATATCGGTAGCAATTATAATGCGCGTGTACTTGTGCTTGCAAATAATACGGGCGGAATAGTTTGTGACGAAACCAACGGCACAAAGTATATCAATCCCAAGCGTTCGCCGGCTTCAACTATTAAACCGTTTACGTCTTATGCCGTCGCGTTAGAATCGGGGCTCAATCCCCTGACTCAAATTTGTGATGAGCCGACCGTATTCGGCGATTATTCGCCGGCCAATTATAAAGGCGTTTACCGAGGATATTTATCTATGCGCGATTGCCTTAAATATTCGTCCAATATTGCGGCGGTCAAATTAATGAAACAATTCGGCGTCGATCAATCTATATCCGTTGCGCGTAGATTTGGATTGAATTTCGAGCAATCTGACAACACACTTGCAGTGGCACTTGGCGGAATGGAAAAAGGCGTTACCTTGCCCGAAATAGCTAATGCTTACCGCACACTTGCAAACAGCGGCATTTATTCCGACGTCGGATATGTGAATGATATAATAAACACGGATAAAACGGACGTTTATAGGTCTAATCGCGCACAAAACCGCGCCGTCGGTGACGATACGGCGTATTTGCTGACCGATATGCTTATGACTTGTGCGCAGTCCGGCACCGCGAAAAAACTGAAATACAGCGGTGTTATTGCCGCAAAGACCGGCACAAACGGCGACGAAAACGGCAATTACGACTGTTACGCAATTGCCTATACGTCGGACTACACCATAGCCGTATGGTTTGGTGCAAAGGACGAACCTATATCCAATTCGATTACCGGCGCATCATGCTGTGATATAATTACAAGCATTTGTAAAAACGCCGATATAAACACTACCGTCCCGTTTGTTATGCCTGATTCGGTGGCGTATTTTGACGTTGATTATAACGAATTGGCGCAATCGCACGAGGTGTATCTTGCCGATCCGCTGTTACAACAACGTTACAGAGTGTCGACCTTGCTATCCAAGCGACACCTTCCTATACGTAAAAACATAGATATATTAGACTACTACGACGAATATATGTGGGAGTAATGTTTGCAAAAATTAAGCCAATTGTACCGCTTCCAGTCCGCCAAGGGCACGGTCGATCAATTCGTTATAATCAGGTATACGACTCTCCTGCTCCTCGACTTTTTCAATCGTGGGCTTGATTAGCGGGAATTCGGGCAAAAACACCGTACAGCAATCCTCGTACGGTTCTATTGATTTTTTGAACGTACCTATATTTTCGGCTATTTCTATAATTTCGTCCTTGTCCATACCTATGCACGGGCGGAACACAGGAATATCCACTACGGCATTGGTTACGGTTATGCTCTCCAAAGTTTGGCTTGCTACCTGTCCCAAGCTTTCGCCGTTGATAAGACACCCACAGCCGTTACTAAGCGCGACCTTTTGAGCTATCCTCATCATAAACCGTCGCACAAGCGTAATCATATAGTTTGGTTTGCAATTTTTGTGTATCGATTCTTGAATTTCTGTGAGCGAAACGCACATAAGTTTGATATTCGGACAATATTCGCCGAGTATTTTTGCAAGGTCTATCGCCTTTTGCTTAGCCGCTTCCGATGTGTATGGATAGGAATGAAAATGCAATGCCGTGATACTCATACCGCGTTTTGCAAGCATATACCCCGCGACAGGACTGTCTATGCCGCCTGACAACAAAAGCAAGCCGTTGCCGCCGGTACCATAAGGCATACCGCCTGCACATTTAATCGTGCTGTCATACAAGTATACGTCGCCGTTTTCGCGTACGTCAACGTTTAATGTGTAATCGGGATTATGTAAATCCACTTGTAATTGCGGTTTGGCCTGCAAAATGCGCTCACCTAATTGCATATTAATTTGCAACGAGTTGAGCGGATACTTTTTGTACGAACGGTGCGAAGTTACGCGGAATGACCCGATATTCGGCGTCATTTGTATTGCAAGCTCGACAATCTCGTTAAAATCATACCCGCAACTGCGCGCAACTGAAACCGAATGTATGCCGAATACTTGCTTTAAACGCGCAATGATATTATATTCATCAGCGGAAGCATAATCCTTTACTACGTATCTTCCGCGCCCGAAAAACACCTTGCAGTCTATGCCGCGAAGCTTATCGGTTATATTATTTTTTAACGTATTTTCAAAGTAATCCTTGTTTTTGCCTTTAAGATAAAGTTCGCCGAAGCGTATCAAAATAACGTTATTAAACATATTTATCTCCTTGTTAATTGCAGGCGTCGGCTATTATTTTTGCCGCAGTAAAAGCGTCCTCGCGCGTCGTATCCACAAACAAACTCAATCGAATACACCGCTCTATCTCGTCCGACTTTACGCCCATTGCCGACAAAACACGATTGCCGCGCTTCGATCCGGAACACGCCGCGCCCTTGCCGATAATTACGCCCTTGTCGTGAACAATGTTTTGCAATATTTCGGCCTTATACTTGGGCGCGCACAAGCATAAAATATATCCGCTGTTTTGCCCGCACCCAACCTCTGCAAATCCGCGATCCGTCAAATACTTACACAACTCGTCGCGCAGTGATGGAATGTCGTCACGATTGCGCTTAGCGTATTCCTGCACTGCGGCGGCAAAAGCGGCAATGAACGGCGTGTTCTGAGTGCCCGAGCGCATACCATGTTCTTGCCCCCCGCCAAAGATATACGGCGACATATTAAGCCCGCGCCGCATATACAAAAAGCCTATTCCCTTGGGTGCGCCTATCTTGTGCGCACTGGCGGTGTAATAATCGACTCCGAGTCCGTTTATCGGCAGCCCCGATTTGAGTATTGCTTGCACGCCGTCGCTGTGAATTAATGCGTTAGGCGATTTTTGCCGTACGGCCGCGGCAATACTCTTTACGGGGTTTACCACGCCCGTTTCGTTGCTTACGTGTATAATAGATACAAGTGCGGTATTATCGTCCACAAGCCGCAAAAGCGCTTGTTCGTCTACAGTCCCGTCATGCTTTAACGGAGCTATCCTTACGTCCTTTCCGCGGCTTTTTAGCTGCATTGCAACCTCGTATACCGAAGAATGCTCCCCCGCAGTTATAACGATATTACCCTTGTGATTTTTTATGCCGCAGTTGAATACCCAGTTGTTTGATTCGGTCGCGCCCGACGTAAAAATCAGTTCGTCACTGTTGGCTCCAACGGCGCCTGCAATAACGCTTCGAGCTTTCTCGATACTATTGTTGACCGCAACGGCGCTTTTGTACGTTGCATTTGGATTGAAATAGTCGGTAAGCATAGCTGTTTCCGCAGCACTTACGGCGCTGTCAAAAACCTTGGTTGTGGCGGCATTATCTAAATATATCATATTATTATTTATCGTCTCCGTCAGTGTAATCGTGATTTTCGTCGGCTTCGTTTGGCTCTTGTGCATCGTCGTCATAACCATTAACAGCGACCAATGCTTCCTCTTGCTCTTTTTTTGCAAGACGTTTTTCCAAATCAGCCACACTCTTGTCAAAAACGGTCAGTGCGGCAGTCGAAAGTGCGCGCCGCAACGCCATCATAAATCCTTTATTAGGCTCTAAAAACAATATGTTACGCGTTCCCTTATCCGTTTTATAGCAAATATACAAAACGGAATCCTCGTCGTCGTAATTAACCAATGCGAGGATTTTTTTATTAGTATCGCGCTCCGCTTTTTTGTAGCCTTCCGTATCGAATACACCGACCGATTCTATAAGCCTAAGCCTAATGGAATACTTTTGTTTGCGCCGTTCGCGGAAATATATTTCGGTTATGCGTATAGATTCGTCGTCTATAACATAGTCGTATTCGGTATTACAGCGTTTATTTATTCTACCTATAATGAACATTGCTACAAAGAATGGTACGGCAAAAAGCACGAATATCCAAAAATAATAGAAAAAGTAGTCGCCGAGCATTGCGCTACTCACAAGCGCAAAGACTCCAAAAGCCATGCAAATGGTTTTTGCGACGATAAGCGCTTTTGTGCGCTTAGTGCGTTCGTCAACATTCTTGTTGGTAACGTTTTGTTCAAAATACAATTCCATTTATTTCTCCGTAGCGCTTATTGTTCAGGCGCTTGTATTATTTTCCCGACGGCGGGGTTATGTTTTGCGGGGTCGAACAGCGTTAGCGTAAAAATAAACGTTGCACCCGCGCCGCGGCTGCTTTCCACCCAAACTACTTCCCCATGCTCGTCGATTATCTTTTTTACAATCGAAAGCCCAAGCCCCGAGCCTTTCGTCTTGACCGGCGAACGCGATTTGTCGGTCATATAGAAGGTGTCCCAAATAAGCATTTGGTCCTTTTTGCTTATTCCGTACCCGAAATCGCGCACCGTTACGTACACCTTGTTTTCGTGAATGCTTGTGGTAAGAATAATTCTGGAATATGCCGGTGAATACTTGATGGCGTTATCCAAAAGATTTGTTATTACCTGTATGATTTTATCCTTGTCGGCAAAAACGTAGCAAGTGTCACGCGCAAACTCGACGTTGGCCTGCAACGCTTTTTTAATAAGCGCAGGCTCGAACTTTGCGGCAACTTCATTGATGATATCGTTAATGTCGAACTTGGTACGCACCAACGGGTTTTTACCTGAATCCAGCCTTGAAAGATCAAGCATGGACGTGATGAGCGCGTTTAACCGCTTGGTTTCGCTAAGCGCAATTTTTAAGTATTTATCTTTGTCATCCTCACTTGCAGTTCCGTCCAATACCGCCTGCAAAAATCCTTGTACGGATGTCAGCGGCGTACGCAGCTCATGAGAAGCGTTGGCAACAAACGTCTTTCGTACTTGCGCAAGCCGCGCGTACTCGTCGGCAGTAGCGTTTACCGCGCCTTGTAAATCGTCGGCGCAGTTATCGATTGTTACGGAATCGGTTTTAGTCAAATTTCCGTCGTGCGTCATATTCTTTAATCGGTTGGACGCTCTACCTATTTTAGCGTAAACAAAATAGTGTGATACAAGCGTGTAAGCAATAGCCTCGAATACGCATGCAAACGCTATCAGTACAATTATAATATTGCGCTGCTCGCTGTCCGCTTGCGGATATACAAAATACATCGGAAAAAACACAGTAGAAAAAACGACTATAAAGGCGACGGCAATTCTAAAAATATGAGATTTGAAAAATCTTTTTACGGTAAACTTTCCGTCAGCCACTTTCGCACCTACTTAACCTCTATTTTGTAGCCCACTCCCCATACGGTTGTAAGCTGCCAGTGCGGATTGTCCCCCAGCTTTTCGCGCACACGCTTGACATGAACGTCAACTGTGCGCGAATCGCCCGAATAGCCTTGTCCCCAAATGGCGTTGAGCAGTTCGTCGCGCGTAAAAACATGCATAGGCGTTTTGGCAAGCATATACAAAAGTTCGATTTCCTTGGGTGGCATATCCACCTTTTCGCCGTTGAGCGTAACGATGAATTCGGTAAGGTTGACGTTAAGATTGAATAGCGTCACGTTTTTGATTTCCTCGGCCGGCTTGGACCTGCGCAACACCGCGCGAATACGTGCAATTAGCTCTTGCGGCTCGAACGGCTTTGTTATGTAATCGTCCGCACCTCGGTTAAGTCCAGAAATCCTATCTATTGATTCGCCGCGCGCCGATAGCATAATTACCGGCACTTCGCTGAATTTGCGAAGCTCGGAAAGCACCTCGAAACCGTCGGGACCGGGCATCATTACGTCCAAAACCACGCCGTCGTAAACGCTTGACGAAAGCTTAGACAGCGCAGTATTACCGTCATGACAAAACTCCGCGGTAAACCCATCACGATCCAAATACAATCCCAACAATTGACAAATGTTTTCGTCGTCGTCAACTATCAATATTTTGATTTTTTTATCGTTTTTTTCCATGATCCAATATTGCCCTACTGAAATTGATTGCCGGACGGTCATCCTCCTCGAAATGTTCGGTATCGACCGTGTAATTGAAATAAACCTTGAACACCGCTCCGACTATTGTTACCACATCCGTTATGCTTGTTTTGTCCGGCGGTATAGTCACACCCAGCGTTCTACTTGCTATCGAGATGAATTGTTTGTTGCGAATAATACTTCCATTGATACAACCGATAATAAAATCATCGTTTGTTCCCATTGATATAGCGATAGCCGAAATAGCCTTTTGCTCGTCGTAATCGCTTTTTACTATGTATCTTGCCGCCAACGACGCCAAAAACTCACAACCGTTTAGCTGTAAACGAAATCCGTGAGAAAGTAAAACGTTGTAAACACCCAACCTGACGTCATTAAGCGTCATTGCACGTTCAACAGCCAACTCGTTATGCAAAAACCTGTCCAAAGTATAGCTTGCGAGCGGGTTGACTCTATTTATCAAATAGACGTTGTCAGATATATCATGCATTATAATCCCGTTTGACACAAGTATTTTGCTCTGATATACACGCTCAAGTCGCAAAGCACGTCCTTTGCCGTCATCGGATGCGATCCCGTAAGAGCCATAACTCTTTCGCAAAAGTAGTTGTCGTAAATGTTAAAGTTCTTTTCTATAACGCGCGTAACCGCGTCAACAGTCGCCACATGGGTTTTAGCAAAATCCTCGATTACATATTCCAACGCAAACTCCGGATGTAATGTCAGTACCTCAATCAGCCTTGCCAATACCGCAAGCCCGTTACCGACGGGCGGAGTACCGACAAACAGCAAAACTTTTATAATATACGTCTTTATCGCCTCTTGTCTAACCGCGCCGTTGATTGAATATAGCGGGCTGTTGAAATCGAGAACTACCGAGCATTCGCGCCTAAATGCGGATATTGCATTTTTGTAACTTTCGACATAGGATTGGCTTTGTTCGACGGTATCAGAGTTTATCGTCCTATCTATTTTCGCAGCCATAATTTATTTATTATAATTCGGCTCGTTCAGCTTTTGCCCGCCTAAAAGGTGCATATGCAAGTGCGGAACGGTTTGCATTCCGTCTTCTCCCTGATTGATTACAAAACGAAATCCGTTTTCGAGACCGAGCGAAGGCGCTATCTCGCCCACCTTTTTTATACATTTGCCTAAATTTACTGCGTCGTCACCCGTCATATCCGTAAAACTTTTGTAATGTTTTTTGGGAATAGCCAAATAATGTTTGTTGGCTTTGGGTGCAATATCGGCAATAACTATCATAAGGTCGTCCTCGTAAAACTTGTGCGAAGGAATTTCGCCATTGATTATTTTACAAAAAATGCAGTCTTCCACGTTAACCTCTCAAAAATGCAATATTTTTAATACAACAAATTTTGCCAAATAGTATTGGCAAATACATTATATCACAAAAGATTGGATTGTGCAATAATTCTTTAATATTTTACGCTATAAAGTCTAACGATGGAAAACGTCTTATCGTTGTCATTGTATTTTAAACGTTTTTATACCTCTATATTCCGCTTCGCTTAATTGCTGCTCTATTCGTAAAAGTCTGTTGTATTTTGCTACGCGCTCTGACCTGCACGGCGCGCCCGTTTTGATTTGTCCGCTGTTTACGGCAACAGCTAGATCGGCAATAGTGCTATCCTCAGTCTCTCCGCTCCTGTGTGAGATTATACACGTGAATCCGCTTTGGTGCGCAAGCTTGATAGCATTAAGCGTTTCGGACAGCGTACCGATTTGATTAAGCTTGATTAAAACGGAATTGCCACATTTACCGTCAATGCCCTTTTTTAAACGGTTTACGTTAGTTACAAACAAATCGTCGCCGACAAGCTGTACGTGCGAGCCGAGTGCTATAGTCATCTTTTGCCAGCCGTCCCAGTCCTCCTCGTCAAGTCCGTCTTCCAAAGAATATATAGGATATTTTTCGGTGAGCATACGCCAATGATCGATTAATTGGTCGGATTTAAAGATTGCGTTCGACTTCGGCATACGGTAAACGCCCGCCTTGTCGCTCTTCCATTCGCTGGATGCGGCGTCGAGAGCGATAACAAAATCCGAGCCGTCCTTGAATCCGGCTTTTCTTACTGCATCGACAATAACCTTTACGGCATCCTCGTCGCTGTCCACATTTGGCGCAAAACCGCCCTCATCACCCACCGCGGTGGAAAGATTGCGACTTTTTAACAACGCTTTAAGGGTGTGATACACCTCAGCGCACCAGCGCAACCCCTCCGAAAACGACGGCGCGCCTACCGGCATTATCATAAATTCCTGCACATCCACAGTATTCGATGCATGAGCGCCGCCGTTGAGAATATTCATCATAGGAACGGGCAGTTCTATTGCACTGCTTCCGCCCAAATACCTATAAAGCGGCATTCCGTATGCATTGGCGGCGGCTCTGGCTGTCGCAAGCGACACTGCGAGTATGGCGTTTGCGCCAAGCTTGGACTTATTGTCGGTTCCGTCGGCTGCTAACATAAGTCTATCCACAGCATATATGTCGCTCGCGTCGGCGCCTATCAACGCTTCGTTAATAATCGAATTGACGTTATTAACCGCTTTGGTAACGCCCTTGCCGCAATATCGGTTTTTGTCGTCGTCACGAAGTTCTATTGCTTCAAACTCGCCTGTTGACGCACCGGACGGCGATGCAGCTCTACCCGTAATACCGCTTTCCAGTATTACTTCCGCTTCCACCGTAGGATTGCCCCTTGAATCGAGGATTTCCCTGCCTATTACCTTTTTTATTAAAGTATTCAAAATAAAAAACTCCTTATTTACTATGTAATAAATAAGGAGCTTAACAACTTTATACTTTGCAAAACGCGGTTAATTTATTCCCAACGCTTTAAGGCACGCATCCAACGCCAAAATGCCATGTTCAAAGGTCAGTCCACCCTGAAAATACGCCGTGTACGGCGGACGAATAGGCGCGTCGCAAGACAACTCGATTGACGAGCCTTGAACGAACGCGCCGGCAGCCATGATTACCTTGTCGTTATACCCCGGCATGTCCCACGGCTCGGGCGAAGCAAAGCTGTCCACCGGCGATACCGACTGTATTGTTTTGCAAAAATCAATCAGCTTTTGCTCGTCGTTAAAGTTGACTGAACAAATGATATCGTCAATAGGGTCGGTCGCCTTGGGCAACGTTTGATAGCCGAGTCGAGAAAATACCTCCGAAAACAATAACGCCGTCTTTATGCTTTGCGCAGTAACATGCGGAGCTAAAAACAAGCCTTGATAAAACATGCGGTAATCGCCCGCATACGATCCGACTTCCTTGCCGATAGACGGCGAAGTAAACCGCCCCTCTATTTGCTTGATTGCGTTTGCCGTGCCGCATATATAACCGCCGGTAGGCGCAATGCCGCCACCCGGGTTTTTGATAAGCGATCCGACAAGCACGTCGGCAAACGACGGCTCGATAGTTTCGGTAAACTCGCCGTAGCAGTTATCCACCATTACGATACAGCCGTAAGGCTTTGCTATATCCGCAATTTCGCGTATTTGCTCTATAGACAGCGCGGGACGCATATCGTAGCCGCGCGAGCGTTGTACAGCAACAACACTCGGCTTTACTTGCTGTATTTTGGCTTTAATTGCCCCTAAATCGGGCAAACCGCCGTTGAGCGATACAATCTCGCAGTTGATATTAAAGTCCTTTAAAGACCCTATTCCATTGCCGAAAATAACGTCGTTAAGCGTGTCGTACGGTTTGCCGGTTGCGCACAGCAAGGTTTGATTGGGGCGAAGCAGTCCGAACAACGCTATCGTAAGCGAGTGCGTACCCGAAGCAATAAGCGGCGATACAATGGCATCCTCCGTACCGAACACGTCGGCAAACAGCCTGCCCAGCGTATCGCGGCCTACGTCGTCATAGCCGTAACCGGACGTGGGTGCAAAATGCCTGAGTGCTATTCGGTTTTTAACAAACGCGTCCAAAACCTTTTTTTGGTTGTCGAGAGCAATGCCGTCTACGCGTTTAAAGCTGTCCGCAAGACTTGCTATTGCCTGTTCGATTAGCTTGTTCATAATTTAATTCTCCAAAAAATTTTCGACGGTTTGCACGACTTGGTCGTAATTGCGAGCGTCTATAAACACTTTATTTAGCTTCATATTATTGAAATACGTCATTTGGCGCTTGGCATAGTTGCGCGTTTTTTGTGCGGTTACTTGCTCCAAAATATCGCGCGGCGCGTCTATATCCGCGGCAATTTGCTTATATCCCAACGCCTGCATCGAGGTGTGATTTTTGTATTGCAACAACGACTTTACTTCGTCTATCAGTCCGTCGTCAAACATACTGTGAACGCGTTTATTTATTTTATTGTACAAAAGTTCTCTCGGCAACGTAAGGACTATGGTTAAATCATCGTAAGGCTTTTCTTGTGTAACCGTCGAGGACTTTGTTTGACCGCGCAAACAAAATATTTCGAGCGCTCTTATAACGCGCTTACAATCGTTAGCCGAAATTTTTGATGCCGATTGACTGTCTATGTCGGTCAGCATATAATGCAAAAGCTTTGAACCGAAAAAATGCGCAATAAGTTTCAGTGCGCAACGCACATTGTCGTCCTTGGGCGCGTCGGCAAAATTACAGCCGGACAGCAAAGAATTTACGTACAGTCCAGTTCCGCCCACAATAATGGGCAGCTTGCCGCTGTTATAAGTGCGTTCGATTTCATCCTTAGCTATCTTAACGTACTCTCCGACCGAAAAATCGGCGTCGCCGTCCGCAATATCAATCATTTTATGCACTACACCGTCGCATTCAGCCTCGGTAAGCTTGCCCGTGCCGATATCGAAGCCTCGGTAAATTTGCATTGAATCGGCACCGATAATTTCTCCGCCGAATCGCTTTGCAAGCTTTATCGCCGTAGCGGACTTGCCGACGGCAGTACAGCCGACCAAAGCAAGCGCTTTTATACGATGCGCTTGAACCACTTTTCTATCTCCTTTTTGGTAAAACCTATTACGATAGGTCGGCCGTGCGGACAAAACAGCGTGATGTTGCGCGCGGTCATTTCATCGAGAAGCGCGTCGATTTCCGATTGGTTCAAATCGTCTATTTCACCCTTGACAGCTGCTTTGCATGCCGCTTGCATAAGCCGTTCTTTCATTATCATAGGACTTTTTTCGCGAGAGTTGATTAGTGCAAGCATATCGGAAACAAAAAGCTGCAAATCAATTCCAACACATTCATACGGCAAATGGGACAGCGTAAACGTATATTCCCCAAACGGCGATATGCCAAAACCGCAATCTTCCAATAATTTTGCATTTTCGCTCAAAAGTTCGGCGTCCGCAGGCGACACGTCAAATACAAACGGTATCATCAACGGCTGTGTTTGCAAACGCTTTTGCTCGTACTTTTTTAACAGCTTGTCGTATAACAGCTTTTCGTGCGCGGCATGCTGGTCGATAAAATAGCACTGCTCCCCGCGCTCCAAAATCAAGTACGTGTTGAAAAGCTTGCCTATGCACTTACACTCGGCGGGCGCAAAAACCTGCTGTTTTTGGGTAAAGTCGGCGACAGGCTCGTATATATCCGTATACGCTTCCATCGGAGGCGCAGCGGACGTAGCACTATCAACAGCTATATTGTCGGTATCGCCTTCTATCGGCGCAAATGTACTGTAATCAGGCGCTTGCGCCACTGTCGGTTGAGCTGGAACAGCTTGAAAAAACGATTTAAATAAATTGTGCGACGGTTTTCCGTATTGCTCGTCGACGTCCGATTTAAAGTCATCGCCTATCAAATCGAGCTTTTTAGGCTCGGTAAGTCGAGGCATAACCGCGTTTTTCACAGCGCGCGCAACAATTGATTTAATTTTGGTCGTATCGGCAAACTTAACCTGCATTTTACTCGGATGAACGTTTACGTCCACCATATCATAAGGCATTGTTATATGCAAAACAAACAGCGGATATTGCCGTTTCATCAAATATGCGGAATATACCGAATACACCGCATACTGAATATCAACGCTTTCCACGTACCGTCCGTTAATTATTATATTTTGATAATTACGCGACGGCTTGGTGTAAGTTGGCAAGCAGGTAAAACCTGTTACGGTAATGGGCGTTTCGGTCAAATTAACTTCAACGGTATTTTTCAGTACCGAGTCGCCGTACACGGCAAACACCGCGCTTTTTAGTCCCTCACCCGGGGAAGAAAAATGCTTTGTTTCGCTGTCAAACTTGAATACGATATTTGGATTGGACAGCACTAAGTGTTCGATAAGAGTGAATATTTTTGTTTCCTCGCGCGAAGGTTTAGCTAAAAATTTCTTTCTCGCGGGGATATGCTCAAACAGGTTTTCCACCGTAACAGTTGTGCCGAGGCTTGTGCCGCATTCCTCATGGGATACCAGCTTGCCGCCCTTGTACACTATTTTGCCTCCGATTTCGCTGCCTGTCGTACGGGAAATCATGGTTACGTCGGCTACCGCGCCGATGCTCGGCAACGCTTCGCCGCGAAATCCGAGCGTGCTGATGGTGTCCAAATCGTCGAGATTTTTGATTTTACTTGTCGCATGCGGCAAAAATGCCGTAGGCATATCGTCAAAATCTATGCCGCAGCCGTTATCGGTAATGGATATTTTGTCAATACCCCCACCTCTAACCGATACGCAAATCTCTGTCGCGCCGGCATCGATAGCGTTTTCAGCAAGCTCTTTCACTATGGACGCAGGGCTTTCCACCACCTCACCCGCGGCTATTCTATTGAATATTTCACTGGAAAGTTTGTTAATTTTCATTTATCCAATTTTTCCTTTAAGTCGCAAAGTATATCGAGCGCGTGGCGCGGCGTAATGTTATTTACGTCTATATCTTTCAGTATTCGGATAACCTCGTCGTACTGCATAGCGTTGTCAAACAGCGAAAGCTGGCGCACGTCGTTTGCCTTGTGAGCTATATCTGCATTAATTAGCTGCGACAGTAATTGTTTGGCTCGATCCAAAACGGTTTGCGGCAGTCCAGCAAGCGCGGAAACCTCTATGCCGAAGCTTTTATTGGCGCTGCCGCGCATGATTTTTCGCACAAACTTGATATTGCCGTCTGTTTCTTTGGCGGTAAACTTGTAGTTTTTAAGCCCGACAATACTACCTTCAAGCTCGGTCAACTCGTGAAAATGCGTGGAAAACAGCACCTTTGCATTGCACTTTTGCGATACGTATTCTATGACCGCCCACGCTATGCTCAGTCCGTCGTACGTGGAAGTGCCCCTACCTATTTCGTCGAATAATATAAGGCTATCGTCGGTGGCGTTTTCCAATATGGAGGCGACCTCAGTCATCTCCACCATAAATGTGCTTCTACCCGTTGAAAGATCGTCGCTGGCGCCTACTCTTGTGAACACCTTGTCAACAAGCCCGATATCTGCCGACTTAGCCGGAACAAACGAGCCCATATGCGCAAGCACGGTAATAAGTGCGACTTGGCGCATATACAAGCTTTTACCCGCCATATTAGGGCCGGTGATAAGCATAGTTTTGGCGTCGCTTTTGTTCATAGCAGTATTGTTTGGAACAAACAGCTCGTCGGACGGAAGAGTTTCGGCAACGGGATGTCTACCCTCGGTTATGACGATTTGCCCGTCCGTAGTTATTTGCGGACGACAATAGCCGTTTCGCTTGGCTACCGTAGCAAGCGACACCAAGCAGTCCAAATCGGCTATCGCCTTGCCCAGCTTGTTAATAATGGGACACTTTGTCCTGAGCGTGGCAAGAACTTGACTGTACAATTCCTTTTCACGCTTTTCGGCAAGATCGGCTGCATTAAGCACTTTGTATTCCAGCTCTTTCAGCTCGTCGGTAATGTACCTTTCCGCATTGGCTACCGTTTGCCTGCGCTGGTAGTTTTGCGGCACCATGGAATCGAACTGACGCGGTACTTCAATAAAGTATCCGAATAGACGGTTATAAGAAATGCGCAGGTTTTTGATTTGAGTTTTTTCGCGCTCGGCAGCTTCCATTTGCGCAATGTATTTCCGCGAACTGCTAACCAGCGAGCGGTATTCGTCGAGGACGGCGTCATAGCCCGTTTTGATTATGTACGTCTCCTCTTTTTTGTCCGCGTCGGCGGGTACGACTACGGCATTATCTATCAAATCGGTCAAGTCCGACATTACCATCAATTGACCGTTTATTTCGCAAAGCATATCGGCGGGCGTTTGTTCGAGAGCCGACTTGATTTCGGGCAAAGCATGAAAAGAAATATTGAGTGCGGTAACGTCCTTGGGCTTGATTTCACCCAACGCGAGGTTGGCGGATATGCGCACTACGTCCTTAACCTGCGACAATGCCACGCGCAAACGCTCCCGCAATATCGTATCGCCGTACAGCGCGTCCACCGAATCCAGCCGCTTATCAATTTCCGATTTGTTGCACAGCGGGCGCAAAATCCATTTTTGCAGCTGTCTATCCCCCATGGGAGTACAAGTTTTGTTAATTACGTCACGTAGCGTTGTGCCGCGTTTTCGGCTTTGCGATTCCACCAGCTCAAGCGTTTTGGCGGTGTTCGCGTCTATATCCATATACGCAGCCGATTCGTAGTTTTCGGTGTAGCCTATATTTACGTCGTTGCGGAATTGATTGTGCCGCACGTACGCGATAAGCGCGCCCTCGGCGCAAACACATGCGGGAGTTTTACAAAGCGCCTTCAATTCCTTCTCGTCAAGTACGCCCGACAAAGTATTTTTAGCGGTTTCAAAGTCATACATTGCGTCGTCGTACTGCGACAATGTGCATACCGACCCGTATTTTACTGCCGACAGCTCTACGCTCTCCTCCATCATTTTGGAGTTGGCAATAATTTCCGCAGGCTTAATTCGCAACAGTAAGTCGTTGAGTTTGACCTTTACGGGGCACGGTATATAATGGTTGTAGGTTTCGGCGGTGGTTATGTCCGTCCACACCGCACCCACGCCACTGTCGTCCAAATACAGCGACATTAGATAATTGTTTTTGTCGTCGCTCAGGCTGTCCGTATCGGTGATCGTGCCGCCCGTGATTATGCGCGTAACGTTGCGCTCGACAATTTTATTACCGTCAATCGGTTCGGTGCCATTTTGTTCGCATATAGCGACCTTGTACCCTTTTTTGAGCAGTTTGGATATGTAAGTTTGTACGGCGTGATAAGGCACTCCGCACATAGGCGCGCGTTGATTATTGCCGCAAGCCCTTCCAGTAAGCGTCAAATCAAGTTCTTTGGACACCGTTACGGCATCATCAAAAAACATCTCGTAAAAATCGCCCAGCCTAAACATTAATATAGTGTCGGGATAATCGTTTTTAATTTGTTTGTACTGCTTCATCATCGGTGATAAGCCCATGGTTACACCACCTCGCCCGTTAAATTGGCATTCTTTGCCGACACGATTTTTACGCGCACAAAATCGCCTATTTGCGCGCTGTCGCTTTGGAACGTGATTGCCGCGTCCGTTTCCGACTTGCCGTAGCACTTGTCGCCGTCCTTGTCGGACACAAGCACTTCGGCGGTATGCCCAACAGCGTCTAATGCAAGCTGCTTGGATATTTCAAACTGGAATTTGATAAGCCTGTCTATTCGCTTTTGCTTAACGGCGTAATCGAGCTGCGGCATTGCGTCCGCCGGCGTGCCACTGCGCCGTGAATAAATGAACATAAATAAATTGTTGTACTTGACGCGCTCCACCAAATCCAAGGTTTGCAAAAAGTCATCCTCCGTTTCCGTCGGGAACCCGACCATAACGTCCGAGCTTAGTCCGATATTCGGAATAAGCGAACGGAATGCAGAAATCTTTGCCAAATACTCGTCGCGCGTGTAATGCCTGTTCATTGCTTGCAATATACGGTCGCTTCCCGCTTGTACCGGTAAATGCAAGCTGTGGCTTAGTACCTTGGAATCGCTGATTATCTGCGCGAGCTCTGGCGAAATATCCTTGGGGTGCGACGTCATGAATTTGAGTCGATATTTTGTATCGCTTTCAAGCTCCTTCAACAAATCGGTAAAAGTCTTACCCATGTACTTGTACGAATTTACGTTTTGTCCAAGTAATGTAATTTGCTTGTAGCCTTTGCTTAACAAACCGTCAACGTCGGCTATAATATCGTCTATCGGGCGGCAACGCTCCCTGCCACGCACATACGGCACAATACAATACGTGCAAAAGTTGTTGCAGCCGTACATAATATTTACCCACGCGTTTATGCCCGACGATCGCACGGGTGACGCACTTTCTGTACAGTCCCCGTCATTTTCCGACGTCCAAACCTCTATAACGCGCGTGCCCGTCTGAATATAGCGGTCGAGATAATCGCCCAGTCTCGGCTGATTGAACGTGCCTATAACGATATTGACAAACGGACAACGCTTAACCAGCTTTTCGGCCGCATTCGGCTGTTGAGTCATACAACCGCAAACGGCTATAATAGCGCCCTGCTTCTTTTGGCTCTTAATCCTGCCCAAATGACCGTATACTTTGGTTTCGGCTGTTTCACGTACGCAGCACGTGTTAAGCACTATTACGTCGGCGTCCTCCACGTTTTGACACGGTGAATACCCGCGCGACTGCAATATGCCGGCGAGCTTTTCTGATTCGTGGACGTTCATTTGACAACCGTATGTGTAGATAAAATAATTATTCATCGACATAATTATACACTAAACCGCTCAAAATGTACAGTAATTTATACACTCTTGTCCAATACGTTTGAAAAACAATCGTGTTTGGCTTTCAGCCTGTCGCCGTATTCCGTAATGTATAGACCCACGTCTCGTACGTTTGCATGACGGACTATTTTGTTATCGGCTACAAGCTTGGAAATTGCGCCCGCGCCGCAAGCCACAACGCTTACCGTTTCCTCCATAGTAGTGATGTTGTTTATGCACTCCTTGTCCGGCAAGGACAGTCCTATGTTTTCCAAATTGCAAGCTTGTCGCTTTTGCCGATACAAATAATACGGATTGTAATTATTCATATTGGCTAATACGTAGTTTAACATTTGTGCCGTGCCGACGTTCTCTCCGTCGGTGTACCTAATCGCACTGCCGTTCTTTTTAGATAGTGAATGAACGGTAATGTTATGCGGCGACAACTGAATAATACCGTTGTACGATTTAATAAAATCGTCGGGTTTTTCGTCCTCCAAACCCGCTATAAGATCGCAGTTTATATCGAATCCACAATTAACAGCGCATTCGTAAGCGTCATAAAACTGCTTTACGGTGTGACTCCGGCCAATCTTGACAAGTGTTTCGTTATTCAACGTTTGCGGGTTTACGCACACCCTTGTCACTCCGTGCGCCTTCATTATATCACATTTTTCTTTGGTAACAGTATCGGGCCTACCGGCTTCGCAAGTGTATTCAACGCCGTTTACGTTGATTGCCGTAAGCAATGCATCCAGTGATTTTTCGTCGAGTGCAGTAGGCGTTCCTCCGCCTATATAAACGGATAACAGCCTTTTTCCACGCTCGGCGAGAAAATCCATAGACTGCCTTATCTCGCCTGACAACAGCTCTACATACTCATAAGACTGCTGCTTGCACTTGGCAATGGGCAACGATACAAACGAGCAATAGCTGCAACGCGTGGTGCAGTACGGAATATGAACGTAAAGATTGTAATAATCGTCCGGAAAGAAAACTTTACCCTGCTGAGATTGTACGATTTTGTTTAGCACGTCGGCGCGCGCTTGGCTTATGCGGTAAACATTTTGCATTAGCTCTGTGGCGTCCTGTGCGCTGTTTCCCTCGCGCAAGCATTCGTAAAACAGCTTTGTCGGACGTACGCCGGTAAGCGCGCCCCACGGCATAATTCGCCCCGTATAATCGCATAGCGCATCGTATACAGCTATCTTGGACAAGCGTTGTACTCTATGCGCCTGCGGAATAACGTTGTAAAAATCGGCGTCATACGAGTATGTCGTGACTTTGCCGTCGATATTTACCGAAAAGGACTGCCCGTCCACGGACAGCGAAATATCAGGACAATCGCCGAAATAAAAAAGCTTAGCTACGTCCGCAAGCTCTGTATTGGTTTTGATATCAGTGAACATATGGATTGTTCTTTCGCTCAAAGTCGAGCGTGGTACTTTTGCCATGCCCCGGATAAACGGCATAATCGCCGTTTAATGCAAAAAGCCTTTTTATGGATAGCATTAAATCGGCATGCGAACATAGCGGAAAGTCGGTTCGTCCTATGCTAAGCCGAAAAAGCGTGTCGCCCGAAAAAATGCAGTTGTCGTCCATAATGTAACAAACGCCGCCGGGAGTGTGTCCGGGGGTTGCCATAACGGTAAAATCGTGATTGCAAATGCTAAACTTGTCGCCGTCGCCTACAAGAACGTCCGCTGCAAACGATTCCACATTCTCACCGAAAAATCCATTATTTACATTGTCGTCCGGTTTAACAAACAAGTCATAATCTATTTGGGAAATATACACCATTGCCCCGCTTGTTTTAAACCGCGCCACAGCACCGATATGATCGAAATGTCCGTGAGTAACAAGCACGTACTTTGCGGTAGCGCCATGTTGTGCTAAGAGTAAATTTACAAGCTCGTAATTGTCGGGATCGATAACGATTGCGTCATTCCCTTCTATTATCATATATGTATCGGTTTCACAACTGCCCGTTTCAATACACTCAATATACATAAGCATCACCTATTTTACCGCGCGGTAAACCTTATCGACGTTGCGTAACGCTTTGATTTTCTTTATAACCATATCGAGCTGTTCGGGCGACGTTACGCGCACGCTGAGCGAAATAACGCCGTGGCTGACCTTGTCGGAACGTGCCGACATTGATTCGATAAACACCTTCATGTCGGACACTGCCTTGGTAATGCGTGCAAGCACGCCGCCTGCGTCTTGACATTCTACTGTAAGCGACGCTACAAAAGGCGCACTTCTCTTACCGCTCCAATGCGCTTCTATAAGCCGAAAATCTTCCGCATTTTTAATATTGGGACAGTTGTCACGGTGAATTGTTACACCGCGCCCACGCGAAATATATCCGACAATGCCGTCTCCCGGGACCGGCGAACAACACTTTGCCATACGCACCAGCAGATCGCTGTGGCCGTTTACCACAATGCCCTGCCCGTCAACTTTGGTTACGGTAGAGCTAACTATATTTTCCGGCACGACGGGATGTTCGCGCTTGTAGAAATCGATTAGCTTTAAAAGTATTTGGTTGGGCGTATAAGCGCCATATCCCACAGACGCATACATATCGTTTATGGAAGAAAATGAATACCTTAGCATTATTGTGTCAAGCCACTTTTGAACAAACAAGTCGTTAAGCGAATACCCGCGGTTTTTTGCCTCACGCTCCAAAAGCTCCTTGCCATGCTTGATATTATCTTCCTTCATTGCATGCTTAAAGAATGCACGTATCTTGCTCTTTGCGGCCGACGTTTTGATAAATCTAAGCCAGTCACGGCTGGGTCCCTTTGAATTTTGGGAGGTTATAATATCGACGTAATCACCCGTTTGCAGCTTGGTTTCAAGCGGGACCATCTTGTTATTGACCTTTGCGCCAACACATTTATTACCAACCTCCGAGTGAACGGTATACGCAAAGTCAACGGGAGTCGCGCCCTCCGGCATTGCAAGAACGTCCCCGCGCGGAGTGAATACAAACACTTGACCGCTGTACAAATCCAATTTGAGTGATTCGTAAAACTCCTCGGGATCGGCCGTTTGCTCTTTTTCCGTTTCCATAACGCCGCGCAGCCATTTCAGTTTTTCGTCGAGGTCGGAATCGGCAACACGATTTTCCTTGTATTTCCAGTGCGCGGCAATGCCGTATTCGGCAATCTTATGCATCTCGAAAGTACGGATTTGAATTTCAAACGGCGCGCCGTAATTTGTAATAACCGTGGTATGAAGAGACTGATAGTTATTGGGCTTGGGCACGGCAATATAGTCCTTAAACCGTCCGGGTATAGGCTTCCATATGGTGTGTATAGCGCCCAAAACCGTATAGCAATCTTGCACGCTATCCACAATAACACGCACTGCGGTAAGATCGTAAATTTGATCGAACGTTTTGTTTTGTCCGACCATTTTTTTGTATATGCTGTAAAAATGCTTAGGCCTACCGCTTACCTGCCCGTTAATTTTAAGCTCGCTCAATTTTTTGCGTAACGTTTCGCAAATGTTTACAACAAGGTCCTGTCGCTGTGCGCGTTTTAACGACACGGCTTTTACCAAATCGTCGTAAGCATCTGGATGCAACGTTTTTAAACACAAGTCGTCCAGCTCGCATTTTATAAACGACAAGCCTAACCTTGACGCGAGCGGTGCGTAAATATCCAAAGTTTCGGTAGCCATTGCTATTTGTCTGTCTCTGGAAAGAACGTCAACCGTGCGCATGTTGTGTAGCCTGTCGGCAAGCTTAATCAAAATTACGCGTATATCCTTTGCCATGGCAAAGAACATGCGCCGAAAGTTTTCGGCTTGCTCCTCCAACTTGGACTTGAACACCATTTTAGCCAGTTTGGTGACGGCCGTAACAAGGGTGCATATCTCCGCGCCAAACAGCGACGTTATTTCCTCCGGAGTGGAGTCGGTGTCCTCTATACAGTCATGCAACAGCGCCGCGGCAACCGTCGGACTATCCATGCCGATATCAAGCAAAATGTTTGCAACAGCAATAGGATGAATAATATACGGCTCCCCCGACACCCTACGCTGACTGCCGTGCATGCGAATAGCATAAGACAACACACTGTCAAGCAATTCGATTTGCTTGTCGGTGTACATTAAAACATATCTTGAGCGCAAATGCATGCTTTCACGATCGATAATTTTTTGCGCTTCGATTTTGGATATACCGTCGCTCATGATTGCCACGCCTCGATAGTCTTGTAAATATCCGAATTTTCAAGCGCATTGTTTACGTTAAATATAGCAATTCCATTATCGGGGCGAAAAGATAACAGTTTAAGCTGCGTAAATACCGATAAGCATGCCATAAACTGCGGGAGCTCGATACTTTTTACACGGGAATGTAATGCCTTAAAGTAGGAATATACGTTTGGCGCTTTGATAGTGCAATGTCCCTTAATGGCATTGTAATACTCCCCGAAAATCCTTCTATCCGATTTAACGCAAGAAAACAGCTCGGCGCGGTTGTCATGCTCGGGAATATATACCTCAGCGTTAGTCCGACTGTTAATATACCCTACCACGTTCATAGACGGCGGATAGTCGAGAAAAATCACACGATTGTAATTTTCCAGCATGAACGATTTGGAAAGTTCGGGAGCGATTATCAATCGGGTATAAACGTTTACCGCCGTTTCGGAAAGTATTTCATGCATTACTATATTATCGTTACCGAGATTGACCGCTTCGTCATAAGCTCTCTTGCTTCCGGCTATAATCAAAATACCGAATTTGCTGTCTATAAGCGAATTAAGCTCGTCGGGAGTATATTTGGTGTATTTGCAATCGTCGTGCGGCGCATAGTTGAGCATGCGCAAATAACCGGCACGCGCAAGCGTGTCATTTACCGCAAGCCTATTCAGGGCGCAACCACGCAAATACAGGCGTGGAGAATAATCGCCGTCTATGAGCTCGTACACCATTTCACGCTCGGTCGCACCATTGTAGTACGTGTTCAGCTTATAAGAATTGTATGCAAAAAATTGCAGTCCGCCGCTTGATTTGAGTATTGTATGGTTTATATTGTTCTTTAACGGCGTGGCCGTGAGCGAAGTTGTTTTGGTCATAAACAGCGGCTTGGGATTGCCGTTGTTGCCTGTTGGCTCCAAAAGCTCTAACGACGCGGCAAAGTCGGCATTTACCTCGCTTTCGCTCAATTCCATATCATACTTTAACGACGGAATAAACGTGTTTATATCCACGTTTTCCAGTGCGGCCCAAATACGCAGCTTAAATTCGTCTACGTATTCCGGCAATATAGTAAAGCCCGCGGCTTGATTATGCCCGCCGAATTCTTTCAGTATATCGGACTGCTTGCTTAATAATTCGTAAATGTTTATGCCCTCGACGCTACGGCAAGTACCTTTATATTCGTCACCGCTCTTGACTAAGATAAATACGGGGCGTTTAAAGTCGCCGACAAGTCGTGCCGCCAGTATGCCCGTAATACCCTTTTCCCACTTATTACTGCAAATTACTATGGCACGTCGATCTATAAGATCCTCGTTTTTTAATAATTCTATAGCTTGCGCATAAAGATCGTCACACAGCGTTTTGCGGTCATTATTTGCATCGATTATTTGTTGAAGCCTGTCGGACACGATTGTCGGATCGGATGAGGTAAACAACTCAAACGCGCGATATGCACTACCCATTCTACCCGCCGCGTTTATTCTCGGTGCTATGCGGAAAGCTATATCCGACGAGGTAACCGTTTTAAGCTTGAGTGAATCGATAAGTGCGGCAACACCGAAATTCTTGCTATGAGACATGCTCATAAGCCCCAACTGCACAATCAATCGATTTTCGTCGGTAAGACTTACAAGGTCGGCGACGGTGGCAATGGCCGCAAGATCGTAGTACGCGCTTGCCGCTTGCACCCCGCCCATCGCTTGAACTATTTTGAGCGCTACGCCTGCGCCGCACAAATCCTTAAACGGATATTTGCATGCCGATTGGTGCGGATTTACAACTACGCAATCGGGTAAAACTTTGCCAACCTCATGGTGATCGGTGACAACTATATCCACGCCCAATTCTTTTGCTAATTCAACCTCTTCGATAGCGGAAATGCCGCAGTCGCAAGTCAAAATCAAATCGGGAATTATGTTTTCTATAATGCGCTCTACACTATCGCTGTTCAACCCATAGCCCTCGCCCAATCTGTCCGGAATATGGGTGTACACTTCCACGCCCTGCTCGGAAAGATACAACGATAAAATAGACGAAGCGCAAATGCCGTCGGCGTCGTAATCACCGTAAACAACCACGCGCTCGTTATTTTCAATCGCTTGGCGCAACCGATCGCAACACTCGTTCATACCGAGCATGCTTTCGGGCGGATAAAAATTATCGACGCTGGGATGTAAAAATACGTCTATGGCGTCGACATTATCATAACCGCGCAAAAACAACAACTCAACCAACTTTTTATTAAGTCCGAGTTTTTTACTAATGCGTTCAACCTCATTATTATCAGGTGTAACGTTGTTGATTTGTTGCGTAGTTAAATTCATTGCTCCCACGTTAAACTTTTTTATGGCAAAAAGCCTTCACTCGGAAGGCTTTTGTTTCATCAGTTATGCGCCGATTTTTGACGGCTTAGCAGGCTTTTGTTTTTGCTTGCGTTTATCTACTGGCGGAAGATTGAAATTCGCTCTATTCTTACCGACGCGCTGGAACAACGCCCACAACGACGGAGCGATGCAAATAGACGAATACGTACCCGCCAACAAACCGATTATAATAGGAATAGCGAATATTCTTATGTCGCTTACGCCTATAATCGCAACCATCGCTATCATAATCAACGTTGTAATAGTTGTGTTTATGGAACGCAACAACGTTTCTTTTATCGACTTGTTAGCTATGCCCTCCGGCGTCATGTTCTTTGCGTAAACGGAACGCATATTTTCACGGACGCGGTCAAATATGATAATCGAGTTGTTAATGGAATAACCGAGTATTGTTATAAGCGCCGCAATAAACGTACTGTTGATTTCCACATGGAATATCGCCATAGCTGCGAACATAATAAGCAAGTCATGGAACAACGCGATAATACATGCCAAACCACTGGAAAGCTGGAAGCGAACACCTATATAGCAAAGCATGAATATAAGTGCAAGCGATACGGCGAGTATTGCGGTAAACAACAACTCAGTCGAAACGGTTGCGCCAACCATATCTCCGCCGGATACCGAACCCGAGTATTTATCGGGAAGATTCATAGCTGACACGATTGCACTACGCACCTTTGCCGAATTGCTTACGTCCGTCGTGCTTGTAATTATTATTTGTTTTTTGTTTTCGTGATTGAGATTAATCGAGCTTTCGGTGGCCGTAATTCCGGCATTAGTGCTTTCGTTTATATTGGGCAACGCCTTAATAAACGCCGCGCGCAAGTCGGCAAACGGGCTGTCATCGCCGTCGGCATTTATAACCTCGTCATAAGTAGCAGTAATCGTATTGCCGTTGATAGCGACCGAAGGTACTTTGTTGAGAACTTTGTTTTCAAGCTCCGACACGATGGCCGGATTAACGTAAGTACTCATTTCGTTTTCGCTTACGCCGCTTATTTGAGAATACTTAACACGAATGGAAGCCGTATCGCCAGAGCCCTGCAACTGCATAGCACCCGAAATCTCGACTTTATACGTTTTGTCGTTATCGGCCTTAACAGCTTTGAAAACTTCCTCTATCTGATCGAAGTAAACTTGCTTGTTGCTTTCGGTAAGCTTGTTGCCCAGCTTAACGTCAACCGAATAACCACCCGTAAAGTCTGTACCCAAGTTAAACGTCGAGCCTAATGTGAATCTAAACACTATCATCATGATTGCCGCAACAACCAAAATGACAAGCGGAATAATAAATACGAGCTTTCGCTTTTCCGCAATGTGGAAATCATTTTCCATTAAATTGCTTAATTTATCTTTCAGTTTCATTATGCCGTCTCGCCTCCTCTGTTTTTACGCGAACGGCGCTCAGCCTTAGCACGTTCTTTCTCCTGTTGTCTATCATCTTTTTCCTTCTTTTCGCGTTCCATATCCGCTAAAACACTTGCGTCGGTAGCGCCAGCGTCAAGCCCCTCAAACTGCTTACCGCGTTTAAGGCGATACAGCTTGGCGTTATAGGAATTGAGGTTGATAAAGTATTTGAGTAATGCGCGCGAAACAACAAGCGCGGTAAACAGCGAGATAAGGACACCCACAAGCAACGTGAGAGCAAAACCGCTGATAGAACCGGTGCCGAGCAACATTAACAGCACACACGCGATAACCGTTGTAACGTTACTGTCGAGAATTGCGAAAAGCGCCTTTTTGAAGCCAGCGTGGTATGCAGCCATAATCGACTTGCCGCCGCGGTATTCGTCTTTTATACGCTCGAATATAATTACGTTTGCGTCAACCGCCATACCGATACTTAACAAGATACCGGCAATACCGGGGAGCGTAAGCTGAACCCAAGGCAATACCGCCAAGAAGAACAAGTAAATTATCAAGTAGATAATAAGCGCAAGCGTCGCCGCAAAGCCCATCATTCCGTAGATAACGCAAAGGAAAATTATAACAAGCGCTAAACCGACGATACCGGCAATCAAGCCGTAATTCATTGCGTTCTCGCCGAGCGTGGGAGAAATCGTTTGCGATTCTTTAAGCTCGAGCGCTACGTCAAACGTGCCGCTCATAATTTGTCCCGCCAGTTCTTTTGCCGAATCCGCGGTAAAGTTACCGGAGATTATCGCCTTTCCGTTGGGTATGGTTTCGTTGATATTTGCGGTTTGAATAGGTTCGGTAGAGTCGCCCAAATATATGCTTATGGTGCTACCC
>JAIEBI010000070.1 GCA_029070965.1 Clostridiales bacterium | reverse complement strand
CTTTGTTTGAGTGTTGTCTTGTTCCATAATTCCTCCTAAGGTATAAAGTTAATAACAGTATATATCGGGGGGGGGGTAGGTCAAGTGTTTTTAGCTATTATAAGTCGAAAAATTAAAAAACGATTAGTCTTCCTAAAAAATTACACGCGCGGCGTTGCTTGACAAAATTCGCGCACTGTTGTACAATCAGTAAGATATGAAAAACTACTATCAAATTTTGGGCGTAAAGCCGACGGCGACGGAAGCGGAGATTAAAAGCAGCTACCGCGTGCTCGCCAAAAAATATCATCCCGACGTCAATCCCGACGACGCGTCGGCGGCAAGCAAGTTTGCGGACATAAACGAAGCAAACGCGGTTTTGTCCGACCCGCAGGCGCGCGCCGAATACGACGCCAAGCTGAGAGAGGCGGCCGCGCCGCACCCCAGCCAAGAGGAGATTATCGCACGCCAGCGCGCACAGGCGCAGGAGGCGGCGCGGCAGGCGGCGTTCCGCAATATGAACATGAATCGGCATGATTCTGTGACTATGGCGCGTATGCGCGCGCAAGCCCAAGCACAGGCGCAGGCGAACATGGCGCAGGCGCAAATTCAAGCGTTGGTCAACCAAGCGTTCCAGCAAGGCGTGGCCGAAGCTCGCGCTCAGTCCGACGCCGAAATCAAAAAGCTTAAAGCGGCGCTTGCCTCCGCCGTGGCGGATAGCAAAAAGCTCAAACAGTCAGAGGACGCCCTTGCCGAGCTTAAACGCAAGCTGCGCGACGCCGAGGAGGATAGGCGGGATTTGGAGCAGGAGCTGTTCAACCGCGACCGCGAAAACACCCTCGCCAACACCCGCATCAAGGAATTGGAGGAGGCTTTGAACGAGCAGGGCGGCAACGCGGCTAAGCGCGCAAGAAACGAAAACTCCGAGCTTAAATCCGAGCTTGACAAAGCCAAAAAGACAATAAAGGAACTCGAACGCGAAAAGTCCGCAATCCAAGCCGAAAAGGAAAAGATAGAAAAGGAAAAGTCAGAGCTGTCCGATAACGTGAGCAAGCTGGAACGCGACAACAAGCAATTCGATTTAAAGAATTCCGCTCAAATCAGACTGCAACAAGACAAGCGCAGACAGCTTCAAGACGAGATAGACGGGCTTAACAAAAAGATAGAGGAGCTTACCGCCGAGGTGGAAACGCTGCGTGCCGAAAACGAGCAGTGGCAGCAGTACGCCAAAAGCGAGGAATTCCTGTCCGACACCGAAAAGCGCATCGAGGCGTGGACCAAAAAGACCAATGCCGACAAACGCCTTGCCAAGCCCACGCTGTACGGCGATTTGGGCGTGCTCATTTGGGCGACGGACGAGGAGATTGTCGAAACGTACAACAAGCTGTACAAGCGCTATGCCGGCAAGTCGGGCGACGCGATTGTCGCCAAGCTGCAAAAGGTACAAGCGGCGTACGACGTACTTGGCGATTCGGAAAAGCGCAAGGAATACAACGCGAGCATAAACATAACAGAGGAGCGTATCGAATCCGAACGTAAGCTGATAGCCGAAAACGAAAGCTTGATGGAAGAATACCGTAATCAACTCGCAACCAAAGAGTTTTGGCAGAGGTTTGACGAGCTTACCGCCGCGGCAATGGAAGGCGACGCCGAATCGCAATGCACGTTAGGCACCATTTACTATTCCGGCGAGGATATCGATCAAGACTACGACCAAGCGTATTTTTGGTTTAAGGAGGCGGCAAAGCAAAAGCACGCCGACGCCATGTATTATCTAGGCTTGTGCTATATAAACGGGCACGGCACCGAAAAGAACGAAGTGGGCGGTCAAGGCTTTATTCGTCAAGCCGCCAAGCTCGGCTCCAAGCCCGCGCAAAAAGAAATGAAAAAGCAAGGTTAACCGAAACCCGACACTAAGGATATTAACATGGTATCGCCGCCTGTAAACTATTCGAATAACGGAAGTGAAGAACTCGGCTACATTGTAATAGCCTTTATAGTCGTGATTATATTGGCGCTTATTGTAGCGCGAATAATATCGGCAAAACTGAAATTGAAACGCTACAATGAATTTTACAGTAACGGCAATGAAGAAATAACGGAAAATCAAAGCCCGAAAAAAACAAACGGCTTTCTTATTTTATTAATTGCGGAATTGGTAGCAATAGGACTTTTTGCTTTGGGTGTGCATTTATTTGCAAAAAGAGAAGCAACAAACGAAGACGTGAGTCTTGATTATAGCGCCAATTTTGCAACCATAGGTGTGGAATGCAGTATAAAGCCGCGCGAAGATATCGATGATTTGGATATTAAATTTTTCTTCTACGACAGCAATCATTCCAAAATATATGAAATAACAAAAAGCATCGGCAAAGTTAAAAAAGGCAGCACTTACACTTGCACAATAAGTCTATTTGAAATAAAGAGCAGTGAAATTCCGGTTTATTGTTCACCCGAGGTTGCAAGCGGCACAATTCAAATACTTTTCTGAATTTTATTATTGTATTACTGCAAAAACGATAAGGGGCGGCTTGTGCCGTCCCTTTTTTGAGTGTAAATTGTTTTACCGCGGAAAATAAATAAGCAGCGAGCCGTGTTTTACGCTTATTTTTGCCGGCTTGTCGGTGGTGGCGTTGGATACGCCGAGCGGAAAATCGGGGGTAAGCTCGACGTCGTTTAGGATATAGCTGAGGTTTTTGTACGTTACGCCGCTTGCCGCGCCGCCGTATGCGAATACGGACACCGTACCGTGCGCCGACTTGGGCAGCGTTATATCGCCGTCGGTTATGACCGTTGCTACTACCGATTTATCCACCAAAAAACCGCGCGCGTCGTACGCGTTTAGGTAGGCCAGCGTTGAGATGTTGGCATAGGTGTGGTCGGGGCGTCCGCCCGTGCCGCCGTACAGCACAAACGTTTTGTATCCGCGCCTAAGCCCAAGCTTGACGGCGGCGAGCATGTCGGTGTCGTCCTTGTCGCGGTTGAGCTTAATCACATGCGCTGCGGCGGCAGGCACAGTCCCCGAATCGAAATCGCCGATTACAACGTTCGGTTCAAGTCCCGCCGCAACTGCCGCGGCATACCCGCCGTCGGCGGCTATTATAAGGTCGTCCTTACCGAAATGCTTGCGCGGCGAGTGCACTTCGCCCGCACCGAAAATTACGCACAGTTTTTCCATATCGTAATTGTAACATTATTTGCCAAAAAAATCAACTTTACATTATAAAATGAAAGATGTATAATGTTCATATAATCTGGAGGTTACTATGTCAAAGGTTTACGCTACGATAGCCGACGGCACCGAGGAGGTCGAGTGCCTCGCCGTTGTGGACCTATTGCGCCGCGCGGGGATAGATACGGCGCTCGTGTCGGTGGACGGCAAGCAAATCGTCGGCTCGCACAAGATAAAAATTCAAGCGGATTTAACGGTCGAGCAAGCGGACTTTTCTACTGCGGACTTGATTTTTCTCCCCGGGGGAATGCCGGGGTCGGAGCATCTCGCGCACTGCGTTCCTCTTATGACCGCGATAGATAAGCACATCAAATCGGGCAAGCGTGTAGCGGCAATTTGCGCCGCGCCGTCGGTGGTGCTTGGCGCCAACGGATATTTGCGCGGCAAAAAAGCGACTTGCTATCCGTCTTTTGAGGGCGGCTGCATAGGCGCAAGCATGGATATGAGCGCGCGCGTCGTCACCGACGGCAATATAACCACGTCGCGCGGGCTGGGTTGCGCCGTCGATTTGGGCTTGGAGCTTGTACGGTTGCTAAAAGGCGACGGCACTGCGCAAAAGGTCAAATCCGCAATTCAATATTAAAAGGTTGCAATTAGACAGCGTTTGTGATAAAATATTTTTTATGGTATTGCATAATTATGTAATACCGAGAGGTTAATTATGGCAAAAAACAACAATCAACAAAGCGGGCTTTCGCCCACCGACTTTTTGGCGAAAAAGTATTTCGACCAAGCGGAAAGGCACTTTACGGGCGACGGCGTACCCATTGACTTCAAAAAGGCTGTGGACGGCTACGAGCAGAGCGCAAAGCTCGGTTACGCGCCCGCCATATTCTCGTTGGGCGTGTGCTACATACGCGGCTTGGGCGTAGAGCCGGACGAGCAAAAGGCGTACGAGCTTATCAAGCAAGCGGCGGACATGGGCAATCTTGACGCGCAGTTCACGATGGGGCATTTCTACTTTGAAGGCTCGGTGGTGGAACGCGACTACGTAAAGGCTGTGGAAATTTTCCAAGCTGCCGCGGACAAGAACCACCCCGGCGGACTTAACGACCTCGGTTTTTGTTACCAGCGCGGGCTGGGCGTGGAAGTCGATTTGGAAAAGGCGTTCGACTGTTATATGCGCTCGGCGGAGCAGGATTTTGCTGCGGCGCAAAACAACGTGGGCGATTGTTATAATTTTGGGCGCGGGGTCAAGGCGGACGGTGAAAAGGCGTATCTATACTATTACCGCGCCGCGCAAAACGGATATCCGATTGCGCAAAACAACGTTGGTATGTGCTATCTTAACGGCAGGGGCGTAAAAATGGACTATGCCCAAGCCGTGCATTGGTTTGAGCAGGCGGGCAGGCTTGGCAGTCCGGTAGCGGTCGCCAACCTCGGCTTTTGCTACGAAACGGGCAGGGGGTTGGAGAAAGACGCAGAAAAGGCGGTACAGCTGTATACCATAGCCGCCGACGCGGACAGTGCGCCCGGGCAGTACAACCTTGCCAAATGCCTGCGCGACGGCGTGGGAACAAGAGCGGACGAACATCGCGCGTTTTCGCTGTTCAAGCGCGCCGCCGAGCAAAACTTTCCCGTCGCGTATGCCGACCTTGCCGACTGCTACGCGCGCGGCATAGGCACAAAGGCGGATAGCGAGCTCGCCGAAAAGTTCAAAAAACTCGCCGAGGACGCGGGCTATCCCAATTCCACGGCCAAGCAGAATAATTAAGAATTAAGAATGCAGAATTAAGAATTGAGCGGCTTCGCCGCATTAAGGTTGAGATTCCTCACTGTGTTCGGAATGACAAAAGTAATTATCCATGCAATTAAAACTTTTGTCATCCTGAGCAAAGCGAAGGATCTCAACCTTATTTTTTCTTTAAAATCGGTCGATAATACGGCATATTGCGCGCATTGCTTGACTAATCGGCGCGTATGTGGTAATATGGTGGTAGTATTCGGTTAAATCTGCCCAAAAAGTGAGCGTGTATGACAAAAAAGGCAAAAAAGCAAATAATAAACATAGCGTTTCTCGTCGTATTGATAGGCGTTACGTTTACCGTGATTTTTGTCAGTCAGGATATAAACATTCACGACATAGGGCAATTCCTTTACAACTGCAATCCGTGGTATATTGTCGGCGCGTTCGGCGGGATGCTCGGCTACGTTATTTTCGAGGCGATCAGCCTGCACATAATAGCGCGTAAGCTGGGACACAAAAGCAAATTCACCTCGTCGATTGCGTACTCGACAAGCGACTTGTACTATTCGGCTATCACACCGTCGGCGAGCGGCGGACAACCCGCTTCCGCATTCTACATGATGCGCGACGGAATGAGCGGCGGTACGGCTGGCTTTACAGTCCTTTTCAATATAATATCGTATACCGCGGCGACAATACTTGTAGGTTTATTCGGAGTTGTGGCGTGCCCGAGTATGTTCGGGCAGATAGGGCATTGGCTTGCAAAGACGCTTGTTATAGTCGGATTTGTAATCCAGCTTGCACTATTGGCATTGTTATTGCTTTGCTTGTTCCGTGCGCGCGTAATACTAAGAATCGGCAACTGGGGCATAACGCTGCTTTCCAAAATGCATATCGTAAAAAAGACGGACAAGTGGCGGGGCAAGCTTGACGGCGTGGTCACCAAATATCGCGCTTGCCGCACGGTAATCAAAAAGCACCCCATGCTGTTTGTAAATGCATTGCTGTTGAACACTGCACAGCGCGTATCGCAAACGCTTATTCCGTGTTTTGTAATAATGGCGTCGCCGCTGTTCGGCAAGGTTGACGTATCGTTTTTGGAGCTGTTTTGCATGCAGGCATACGTCATGATAGGGTACAACTCCATACCTCTCCCCGGCGGCACGGGTGTGTACGAATATTTGTATCCCAACGTATTCGGCATAGGCTTTACCGACATGACCTTCGTTCTTTCGGCAATGATGGTGTCGCGCGGAATATCGTTCTATATAAGCATGATCGTCACCGGACTGTACACGCTGGTGTATCACGCGATAGGCATTAAAAAGATAAAAGCCGACGGCGGCGTTCCGCCCGAAATACCCGAGGACGTGGACGTGTACTCAGCGCTAAAAAGCGATTCGGTTATAAAATCGATTGCCGACGAGGAACAAACAGTGCCAACCTCGCCTAAAAAGCACAAAAAATCTGCCGACGAGGAAACCGTAACCGAGCAGTCGGAACAAATTCAAACGGATAATCCGACCGAACAATCGGAACAAATTCAAGTAGACGAACAGTCAAAGGATGAACCCAAAGATGACGGAAATAACTGAAAACGAAAGACCGGAAGCGGTCGAAGAAAACAGCATCGCCGCCACGCAAACGGAAGGACAAAAGACTAAGCGCGATCCCGTGCTTAAACACTTTGTGGGGTATTGGCACTACGGCGTCATACTTACATATCTTTCTCTCGCATTGTCTATTTGCGGCATATGCTTTGCCGCGGCAGCGGGCGGAGATAGGCGTGACGACATAGCGGCGTTTTTCCTTTTGCTTGCGGGATTGTGCGACGCCTTTGACGGCATGGTAGCCAAAACGCGCAAGCGCCGTTCGGACAACGACAAGCTGTTCGGCATGAACATAGATTCGCTTAGCGACATGGTGTCGTTTGGCATTGCGCCGATAATGGTAGGTGTGGCTATGGGCATGACGCGGTGGTACTACTGCATCGTTTACGTCGTTTTTGCGCTTTGCGGACTTGTACGGCTTGCGTACTACGACGTCAGCGAGGTAAACAGGCTCAAAGATCCCACGTCCACAAGACGGGACAGCTACGAGGGCTTGCCCATAACCAACGTGTCGTTGGCGCTGCCCGTGTTCTATTTGTTCGCAACAATGTTCGATATACATCCCGAATGGATAGGGCTCAACGCAAACACACTGATAATATACAAAAGCGTAATAATGATGACATGCTATTTGCTTTGCGCGTTCCTGTTTGTGTTCAAGTTCAAAATGTTCAAGGCGCGCGCTAAGGGCCTTATAATAACGGTTGTCACCATAACGGTGCTTGTAATCAGCCTTGCGCTTATTCGGTATTACGTGTTTGGCGTCGTACTGTTTGGACCGCTTGTAAAGAAGCCCATGGGTATATAATCGGAATGAGGGAAATCGTAGAAAAGCCGCAAGTCCCAAAGTCGCTGAGGTTTTTGTATTACACAAAGTTCGGCGGGCTGTGCTTGCGCCTTATAAATCGGCGGTGGCTCAGTAAGCTTGTCGGGCATCACCTCGACGGCAAATTTTCGCGTCGAAAAATAAAAAAGTATATCAAAAAGAACGGCATTGACATGTCGGAATTTATAGAGGAAGATTACAAAAGCTTTAACGCTTTTTTTACTCGGCACATAAAGCCCGAGCTTCGTCCGTTCGATATGGAACCGCAAGCATTGTGCAGTCCGTGCGACGGCAAGGTGTCGGCGTACAGGATAGACGACGAGTTAAAGTTTAACGTAAAGGGCTTTGATTACACGGTGGAAACGCTGTTAAAAAATGCCGAGCTTGCCGAGCGTTACCGTGGCGGGCTGTGCATTGTTTTCAGGCTGTGCGTAACCGATTATCATAGATACCACTTTTTCGACGGCGGCACGGCAAAAAACAATACCTTTATAAAAGGTCGGTTGCACACCGTCCAGCCCGTCGCGCTGGAAAACCGCAGGGTGTTTACCGAAAACTGTCGGGAATACACCGTACTGGACACCGACAATTTCGGCACGGCGGTGCAGGTAGAGGTTGGCGCTATGATGGTGGGGCGCATAGTCAACGCCGTCAAGGAGGGCAGGTTCGAGCGCGGTCAGGAAAAGGGCAAGTTCGAGTTTGGCGGCTCTACCGTAATACTGTTGCTGGAAAAAGACAGGGCGGAGCTTGACGACGAGTTTTTTGTAAACACCGCCGCTGACAAAGAAACGGTGGTCAAGTGCGGAGAAAAAATCGGTCAAAAAATTTGATTTACCTTTTACTATCTTAAAATACTTGCATATTTTTTTGCAGTTTGTTATAACTCATGTAGAGTTCATACAGAGGTCAATTATGAGTTCCGAAACCCAACAAAACGAAATAACCGAGGCGGCGGAAAACGGTCAAACGCCGCAAGCGGAAGTCACCGAGCAAACGGTGCAGCAAGAGGTTGCGGCGGCTACTGCCGTAGCCGAGCAGTCGCCCGTTGTCGGCGCAAAGAAAGCAAAAGCCAAAAAGGAAAAGGCGCCGCTTACGCGCGAGCAAAAGAAGAAGCTCGTACGCAACATTGTTATCGTGCCGATAATGATACTCGTGGCGTCGTTTATACGCTCCCTTTGCGTACAGGTATTTATGACGTCACCCGAGCTTAACTTTGCCCCCGGCGGCGTTACCGGTATAGGCACTATGATTCAGTATAAGTACGGCTTTTCAACCGGTTATACCAATATTTTAATCAACATTCCTCTGCTCATTATTGCATTTATATTTTTGAATAAGGGTTTTGCAATCAAAACGGCATGCGCGGTAGGCTTATCTTCGGGCGGCATGGTGCTGATGGAGAAACTTAATTTTCCGCAGTACAGCGGTCCCAATGTCGAGCCTGTTCTCGGCGCAATCGCGTGCGGCGTGCTGGGCGGCATTGCGGTTGCAATAATGATTCGCGCGGGCGCGAGCAACGGCGGCACCGATATAATAGCCGCGCTTATACAGCGCAAGTACCAAGCGGCGGGTATAACGTGGTTCATAATGGGCTTGGACGCGATAGTCGTTTTGGCGTCGTACTTTGTGTACGACAACGGAATGACGCCGGTGTTCATGTCGTTTACGCAGCAGTTCAGCAGCGCAATGATGGGCGACGTAATACTTACGGGCTTCAAGTCGGCTATCAAGTACGAGATTATCACCGACAGCCCCGAGGAGCTTTCCGCCGAGCTGATTGCCAAGCTCAGGCACAGCGTAACCAAAATCGACGCTATGGGCATGTACGCGCACAGCAACAAGGCGCTGCTTATTTGCGTAATACATAAACGCCAAGTCAGCGAGTTCAACAAGATACTCAAAAAGTACGACAACACCTTTGCATACGTAACAAGCACCAGCGAGGTGTTGGGCAAATTTAATTAGTCAATATGTGCGCGGCATGGTGTGACATACTCCGTGCCGCGCTTTGTTATAATAAGGAGCGAATAAAGCATGAAAAAGTTCAAAGCACAGTCACAAAAGCTACTCGATTTAGTTGTTAATTCGATATACGTCAACCGCGAAATATTTTTGCGCGAGCTTATATCCAACGCGTCGGACGCGCTGGACAAGCGCAGATTTATGTCGCTGACCGACAGCGCGCTTGCCGCCGATTTCGGCATAGAAATCAAGGTGGACAAGGCGGCGCGTACGCTAACTATAAGCGACAACGGCGTGGGCATGACCGACAAGGAATTGGAGGACAATCTCGGCGTAATTGCGGCAAGCGGCACGGAAGTGTTCAAAAAGGAACAGGGCGTCAAGGAGAACGCCGATTTAATAGGCCAGTTCGGCGTCGGGTTTTACTCGGCGTTTATGGTGGCGCAACAGGTTACCGTCATAACCAAAAAGGTGGGATCAGAGCGCGCGTACAAGTGGACGTCGGACGGCGTGGAGGGATTTGAAATTTCGGACGCCGAGCGCACCGAAGCGGGCACGGACGTAATTATATCGCTCAAACCCGACGGCGACGACGACAAGTATTCCGACTATTTGCAAAGTTACAGGCTTACTACGCTCGTCAAAAAGTATTCGGACTACATTCGCTATCCCATACGCATGATGACCGAAATGTACACCGAGGACAGAAAAAAAGCGGACGAGATGACCATTCTCAATTCGATGATCCCCGTGTGGAAAAAGCAAAAGTCCGACCTCGGCGACAACGAGCTTAACGAGTTTTACAAGCACACGTACCGCGATTACCGCGACCCGTTGCACAACGTAATGACTCGCGTGGAGGGCGCGGTGGACTACACGGCGTTGCTGTTTATTCCGTCCGAGCCGCCGTACGACTACTACACCAAGGACTACAAGCGCGGGCTGTCGCTGTACTGCAACGGCGTGCTAATTATGGACGTGTGCGCCGAGTTGCTGCCCGAATATTTGGGCTTTGTGCGCGGCGTGGTGGACACGCCCGACCTTGCGCTCAACATATCGCGCGAAACGTTGCAGCACGACAGGCGGTTAAAGGCTATAGCTAACGGCTTGGAAAAGAAAATACTTTCCGAGCTGGACAAGCTGCTCAAAAACGACAGGGAAAAGTACGAGAAGATTTTCACTCAGTTCGGTAAGGCAATTAAATTTGGCGCGTACAACAATTTCGGCGCCGACAAGGACAAGCTCAAAGACTTGTTGCTGTACTATTCGGACAAAAACAAAAAGCTTATTACCTACAAGGAGTACACGACGGAGCTTAAAGAAAAAGCGCCCGTGCTGTACGCTTGCGGCGAAACGATAGAAAAGATTTCCATGCTGCCGCAGTTAGAGGTTGCGCGGGACAAGGGCGACGACGTGCTGTACTTTGTCGACCCCGTGGACGAGTTTGTCGCGCGCATGCTGGAAAGCTACGACGGGCATAAGTTTGAAAATATCGCGTCGGGCAGCGAGGACGTAAAGACCGAAAAGAAAGAGCATAAGGACCTTTTAAAACGCATAGAGGAAAAGCTCAAAGGCAAAGCGACGGTAACGGCAACCGACAAGCTGAAATCGTATCCCGTGTGCCTTGCCGCTAAGGGCGACGTGTCGTTGGAAATGGAGCGCATAATGGAAGCTATGGGCGGCGGCGTAAAGGCTGAGCGCGTGTTGCAGGTGAACATGGAGCATCCGATAATCGTCGGCATGGAAAAGCTGACTGAGCAGGCGTTTGACGACACGGTGACTGTGCTGTACAACGAAGCGCTTATTGCCGAGGGATACAAGACCGAGCCCGAATTTTTGGCGGCTATAAACAGGCTGCTTGCGGGCGAGCAAAAGCCGACTAAAAAGACTGCCCCAAAAGCCGATGAATAAAGGGCAAAAGGTAGTAATAATTTCGGGCAGTACGTCGGGCATAGGCAAGGAGCTTTGCGCTCTGTACCGCGAGGACGGGCATATAGTGGTGGGCATTGCGCGCACTGCGACCGAGCCCGATATAGCGGTGGACGTCACCGACTATGATGAGATAAAGCGCGTGGTAGACGACGTGTACACGCGCTACGGCAGGATAGATACCGTAATAGCCAATGCGGGCGGCGGACTGTCGGGCGCGACCGAGCTGTTGCCTATCGAGCAAATACAAAAGCAAATAGACCTAAACTTTACTGCCGCGCTTAACCTTGTAAGGTGTGCGCTTACATATATGAAGGCGGGAAGCAACGCCGTGTTTATTTCGTCGGCGTGCGCGTTGTTTGCACTGCCGTACCGCGCTATGTACTGCGCGAGCAAGGCGGCGGTGAACATGGCGGCGTACGGACTGTACATGGAATTAAAGAGCCACGGCATACGCGTAAGTTCTATATGTGCAGGCGACATTCAAACCAACTTTACGGCAAACCGCATAAAGTACGCGGACGGCGGCGAGCGCTACGGCGACGCGCCAAGCAAGTCGGCGCAAAAAATAGACGGGCGGGAGCATAAAAGAATGAAATTAAAGCCTGCCGTAAAAAAGATTTACAAGTGCTGCGTAAAAAGCAAAAAGCCGCTGTATATAATAGGCTTCAAGTACAAGGTGCTTAATTTTTTGCGGCACATACTGCCGCAAAAGCTGATGCTGGATATAACGGCAAAATTGTTTTAGAGGTATTTGGAAGCACATTCATCGCGTGATACGGGCTACGTGCGTCAACCCGCCTTGGTTACGTAGGTGGGTCTACGCGCCCGTCGGCTGCTTGCCACCTGTTGCCCGTCTGACGCGCGACTGAGCTTCCAAATCGGTTTTGTGACAGGGAGGCATGGTCACAATTATGATTAGGATAGACGGTGATATTTGCTATATTTCGGCGGGCGAGGCGTGCTATATATTCAAGATAGTTGACGGCGTGCCTGTGCACGTATACTTCGGCAAGCGCGTCGAGCCGGAGGACGACCTTGCCGCGCTCGGGCTCAAAGGCAACACGAAGGAGCTTTGCGTACAAGCAATAGTTGACGGCAAAAAGAAGGACGTAGATTTGGCGGTTACCGAAGCGTGGATTAAGACGGACTACGATAGTAAAGACAAGTCGCTCGTCGTTGATCTGTGCGGCGTAAACGCCAAACTGAAAGCCACTATGTATTACACACCGCACCCGCGCGGCGGAATATACAGGCGGGTTACGATTAAGCGTACCGACGTAGGCGACGTAAAGATTGCGCTTGTGCGCCAGTCGGTTAGTTGCGGCGGTATCGAAAATACCGACGGCAAGCCTAACGGATTCTTCGCATCGTGCGGCGGAGATAGCGGCGACGCGTACGGATTTTTGTGCCCTAACGGCGACGGCAACGTTACCGTAAAGAATGGTACCGTTACGTGCGACGTGACGGACGCTATAACGTTATACGACATTAATGAGGAGGTAGAGTGTTCCAAATTTCTTTGCGTATATTCGGATATAGGCAGGGGCGGGGTGTCTCGTGTATTCCACGACGTACTGCGCGAGAACTGTGAGGACGGAGCGTCCGAGCGTGCCGCTGTCTTGTTTTTGCCTAAAATGGAATGGAAGGAAATAGTCGCGTCGGTCAAGGCGGCGGGCGAGCTGGGGTTCGGCGTCGTCGCGCTGGACGGCGGCAGGCACACCAGAGACGAAATAAGTACGCTGGGCGAGGCGTGCAGTGAAAACGGGTTGATTGCGGGCTTGCGCATAAACCGCGAACGTATAGATGAGCAAAGCGCGTTGCGTACCAATATCTGCAAGGCGTCCGACGGCATATACAAATACGACAATTCGGATGAGCACACGGCTATGTTGTACCATGCGGTGCGTTATTCGTTGTCGAACTACGATATCAAGTACGTAATGATAGACGCGCCTAAAAACGCGACAAGCCGCGACGTCGCGCGCGGCATGTTTGCATTAAGGAATATGATTAAATATAAATTTGAAGATATATTTGGCGACTTGCGCGTTGATTTTTGCTTGCCGTCCGATGACGTCAAAGCGTATACGGCATACTATCCGCTTACGTTTATTCGCAATATAGTAAATCCGACGCCCGAAAACTTTAAGTCGAGGTTTGACATGGCGACGCTCGGCGCGCTCGGGTACGAGTTTAACCCGACCGAGCTGTCGGACGGAATTAAGCGTGCGGTACGCGCGCAAATATTATCGTATCAGGACGACGCGCGGTGCGTGCTGCGCGGCGATATTTACGGCGACGACGTTTGCCGCATGGCGGTACGCAAGGACAAGTCGCGCGCGTACGCGGTGTGCGTTTCGAGCGGCGGGCGCGTCAAGTTTTCGGGGCTGGACGAGCATAACCTTTACCACGTGCGCGAACTGAACAAAACATTCTCCGGCGCCGCGCTCGTTCACTGCGGCATCGCGGTAGGCGAGGGGACGAGCGTGTTCCATATACTGCAAGTGGCGGACTATTAAATTAATTAAGAATTAAGAATGCAGAATTAAGAATTAATAAAAATGAAAAACGGCAACAAAAAAACGGGCATAAGCCCGTTTTTTGCTTTAAGTTGTTGTTATGCCGCAGCGGGGGCAGCTTTCTTTTTTGCGCCTTTGGCAGCAGCAATGATGCCCATAACGCCGATAAGAATGCCTGCGAAACCGCCGAGCCAAATGCCGGCGCCGGGGGCTACAGTCGTGTTCACCAAACGCATATAAGTGTTGAACTGTCCGGCAAGGAGCATGCCTGCGGAAAGAACAAGCACGCCGCTGACAATAGCGATTACGCCGCCTGCAATGCCGAGGCCTTTGATGCCCTTTTGGAAAATGCCGAGTATAGCATTGACGAGTGCCATAATCGTCGACAAAATCAAAAGAACGAACGCGATCAATGTGAACGTGCGATCCGGAAGTGTCAAGCCGAGCGCCGAGGCCATTTCGGACGCTTTTTCCAGTTCCGCCCATTCTTCGTCGAACAAGCCGATCGAAACCTTAAGCTGGGCTTGGCTGATGATAGGAGAGCACATGCTCACGAGTACGAGAATGAACCCGACAAGTATAATAGATGCAAATACTATTACGGGGACATTGGGTTTTTTTGCCATAATTTACCTCCAAAAGATTATATGATAATGATACCACTATGTGTATTTTATGTCAATACTTTTTCGGCAAATTTTCACTTTTTGTTAATTATTGTCGCTGTAACCGTCTATCCGCGCCTGCGCGTCGGCATAATATCTGTCGTATGCCTTTTTGCAATATTTGTCATGCTTAGAGGGCGGCGACGGCTCGTCGGGCTCGACAAAGCTGTACGCGCCGTTTACCTTCCAGCCGTTTAGTAAGCCCATGTTTATAGCCGCTTTGGGGCAGGATTGTACGCAACGCATGCATATTATGCACTTACCGCCGAACTTTATCTTGCCCTTTTTGTTTGTGCGGATATTGCCCATGGGACAAAGTTTTTCGCACTTGCCGCACTTTACGCAATCCTTTTTTGCCTTATACGTTTTGCCGATTATGTGCGCGCCCCAATGCTCGCAGCGCAGTATCCACGCCAAAAATCCGCCCAAAAACATTTTTTTTGGTAAGCGTGTTGCTCCACTCAAAATCTCGTTCACGTCGGCGGGGACGAGATTTTGCGCTACCGTCCACATTTTGTAAACTTGGCTGTCGGTGTGGCGGAATATTATATTGTACGGCATTACATACTGATATTCGTTGTTTACAGCGTACCCGCGCCGCTTCAATATTTTGCGCATTTTCAGCGACGACACGTCGCTCATACGCACGGGCTCGCCCGAGGTTTTGAAAATAAACGTTTTTTTGTATCCGTCCGTCTTTTTGTTGCGCTTGGGTAGTTTTTTGCACAAAGTTAGCAGAAGCTTGGGCGCGTTAAATCCATGTATGGGATAACCCAGCCCTATAAGGTCGTAACCGTCTACGTCGGGCAACGGGGAGGAGAGGGGGAGCTCTAAGCTGTCCACCTCGGCGCCGCGCTCCTCGAATGCGGTTTTGTATAAATCGGATATACGCTTTGTATTGCCCGTACCCGAAAAATAAATTAACAGTATTTTCATTTCTTATCTATCTTTTTTACATTGGCGACAAAGTTGGCGTCAAACGAGTAAACGTAGTCCTCGTCCTTGTCGTGAGTGTCGTACCATATCGACGCGAACACCTTATCCTTTTTGGAAAGCCTGTCAAAGTCCCATACGAATTTGTCGTATATGGGATTGTACCAGTGTCCGGCGCGCAGAACGGTGTAGGCAGTTGCCGAAAACTTTTCGCCGTCCTGCGTTACAAAGTTCAGCTTTTTGTACATATCCCCGTCGAACTCGGACAGCAGCTTGCCGCCGTGCGCTTCCGCTACCGCCGCTACGTCGGCGTTTGTTATTTCGCTGTCAGGCTTATTTATGTCGTAGCCGTAGTACACGGGGGAGTCGTTGTCATCTAAGTTTTGGATTTGCGAGGGGTCTTTCAGAGGATAGGTTGCCCATGTTTCCGTTTTGAGCTTTTCGTATTTGTCCGTGCCGCCGAAGTAGGCTATCATGCGCGCCTCGTCGTTATTCTTTGCCCAGTACGACGGCGCGTTTTCGTCCTTTAACAGCTTGCGGAACAAAAAGAAGTGTATCAAGCCTTTTGGCACCAGCTTGCCCATTTTGAAAACGGGGTGGGCGCGGAAAACATCCTGCCAATATTGCTCGGTCGTTTGGCTCTGGAAGTTAAACATACGCTCAAGCTCGTCGCCGTCTAAATACCACACGCCGTGAAAGTTTCGAGTCGCGTTGTACACCGGCTTGAAAAATTGCTTGGAGCTGCCGCCCATAACGGAAAAGCCCTCGTCGAACGTTTGAATACCGTAGCGGCGGTTTAGCTTGCCGCCCGCTATGTTGTAGCAACGTTTCCAAAACTTTTCGGGAATACTTTTGTCTAAATATTTCTGTATAATATTGCGGATAAGCACGCCGCTGTCGTGCGCCGTTACCCATTCCAGCGGCGCGTCGAACGCCGTGTGGAACATAAGCCCGTCGTGAATATTGTCCGTTATCATTTGCGGGTGGAGCATTGCCGATTGGCGGAGCACAGCCCATTTGTTTATTTTGCTTTCCAGTACGCGAAATTCGCCGCGCACTTTGGTTGCCGAATACACGTCCAGCGGGCTTACAAGCAGGGGATCGCCCACCCGTCCAAAGGGATGCGCGCCCGTGCGGTTGCCGTATACCGCAACAGTCGATACGTGGATTAGCGCGGGTTGGTTTTCCGTAATATTTTCTATCTCGGTAACAAGTAAATTTGTACCGACTTGATTACACGCCACTGCGGCGTTGGGGTTTTGATCGGAGCGGGGCGGAATTACCGCCGCCATGTTAATGACTATGCTTGCGCCCGTAACCAGTTGTCTAATAGCCTCGACGTCTGTCATGCCGCCTTGTATTACCGTCACCTTATCGCTTAACGCCTTGTTTGCTTTTAACAGCTTTTTAAAGCGCTTGGGGGTGCGGATTAAAAGACGTATCTCGTCCACTTCGAGGCCGTTAAGCGCCTCGAAGGTCGCTTGACCCATGTTGCCGGTTATTCCGGTTATAGCTACCGTAGTCATTTGTTTTTTCACTCCTTAAACTCGCCCAATCTCAATTTCGATTGCGCGTAATTATGTAGTCTTGTATTTGTTCAATAAATACTTGCTCGTCGATTTTTTCGGCGCGAATGGTGAGCACGTCGCCCTCCGTCAGTACCGTTTCGCCATCGGGGACTATGCCCACGCTGTCGCGGCTCAGCTCGGTTACGAGCGAGTTGTGCGGCCACAGCACGTCGCGTATGCGCCTGCCGCAAATAAACGAGCTTGCGGGAATTACGCCCGTCACGGTTATGTCGTTGTCGATTAATTCCGTTTGTTCGTAAAGGTTTTCCATCATGCGCTCATACAGCGGCGCCGTGCGAAGTACGGCAGCAACGGCAGAAGCTATGCCCACCGCAACCGCGCAGGGCAGGATATTGGCAAAGCTCATAGTCAGCTCTACGGATAGCACGATGGCGCTTATCGGTGCGCCTGCCGACGCGGCGTAAAACGCAGAAATCGTCAGCATTATTACGTTAGGCACAAACGCCGCACTCATACCGCAGTATACCGCGACCTTGGCGATTATAGTGCCCAATATTCCGCCGATAGCTATCATGGGCAGGAACAGTCCGCCTGTCGCGCTGCTGCCGCTTGCGGCGACTGTCATGACAAACCGCATTATAAGCAGCAGTATAAGCATGCCCGCTGTCGTGGCGATAGACACTTTGTCGAACGTCGCTTCGCCTGTGCCGACGACGTAAGCAATGCACAATCCGAACACGGCGGTCAGCATAAACACCGGCAGTAGCCTAAGCGGCGCGCTTTTTATTTTGCCGAACAGCTTGCCGAAAAGGAATATGCAGCAGTTGAACGCCGCGGCAAGTAGCGCGCAAAGCACGCCGACGCCGGCCGCAACGGCGCAAATCGTGAACAGGTCCGCAATCGACTTGTAGTCCGCTTGCTTCAAAGAGTGAAGTGCGGCAGCTCCGGCTTTAATCCCCAAGCTACTGAGGTAGGGGACGTGGCTGAACCCCCAAAATATTAATTGCGACACCATTACCGCGGGGACTACCGCGCTGAACGCCGCAAGCAGTATGCTCGGCGAAAACCTGCGGTGAGTTTCCTCCAAGGCAAACGCCACGCCGGTCAGCGGCGCGTTGAACGCTACCGCAAGTCCCGCGCTTGCTCCGCCCGTTATCAAATACCGCCTGAACTGCACAGGCTTTTTTGCCATACGTCCCACGCCTTCGCCGATAAGTCCGCCTACGCCTATGGACGGACCCTCGCTGCCCAGCGGCATGCCGGACAGGAACGCGAGTAGGCTGCCCGCAATGAGCGCCGCCGCAGTACGCAGCCACTTGGCTTTGAGCATACCGCGGGCGCAGCCTTCGGCAAGCGGGATTCCGCTACCCTTGGCGGCGGGTACAAGCATTTGCAGTACGGCTGTAATCAAACAGCACAGCAGCACGAGTATAAGCGTGCAGGTAACGGCAAGCACGGTGCGTTCAAGCGAATATACCGAAAAAGCAAAGCTGATTACAATGCGCGAGCATACCAAAAACAGCGCGATTACCGCGCCGCACACTATGCCGGTGATACAGCCGAAAAGCAGCGGCTGCAAATTGTGTAACAGCTTTGTTTTTTTCATTTAATTATCTCTTTTTGGGAGTGCGCGGCGGCCGAGAGGTTTCCGCCTTGTCGGTCTTGTCCGCTTTGTCCGTTTTGTCGGATTTGGCTTCGGCAGACTTTGTCGGCGCGGAGGACTGTCGCGCGCGCGTTATTGTAATCATTCGTGCGGTGTACGTGCCGCCTTGCTCGTCGCTCGGAATTTCCGACATGCGCATGCCGCTCGCTTTGGCTTTGCCGCCGCGCGGCGTGGGCGCTGCTTGGGGAAAGCCATTCAGCGGCACGGTAGGAATAGCGTTCAGAAATTCGGGAACGTCGCTTTCCTCCGTTTTGCGGGTAGAGGTGCGGCGCGCCGCCTTGGGCGGGTCGATTGGTATAGTGTCAACGCCGCCGTGCGGTATTACCGGCGTAGGCTCGGACACTGCGGCAGGCTGTTTTTTTGTAGATTTCTTTTTGCGCGATTTTTCGCGGAAGAACACCGCGCGAAAATTCTTGCTTGCGGCAAGAAATATCAAGAGTACCGCGAGAATAACGGTAAGCAGTATAAACACGGTAAGCGCGATGGCGAGAGCAAACTCGCTTGCGCACATGACGTTTACGTTAAGCCGCACTACTCGTTCCCTCCTCTTTCGCGCTTGCGGGCTGTTCGTTTATCGCCCGCAGCATTGTGTTAAACTCCTTGCCGCGCGAACCCTTAAAGTAGTCCGCCGCAAAAATGCGGTTAAGGTGGGAGATTTTATCCAGCAACACGGTGGCGCGTTGCTCTATTTCCGCCAAATAGTCGGCGTCCACGTCGGGCGCTTGGTATATGATACTGCTCAGGGTGTTAAAGTATATTTTGTCGGTTAGGAATTTGTCGTAGGCGCGCGAGTACAGTATGGACTCGTTCTCCGAAAACGCGCTGACGCCGTACGTCAGGTTGGAAAACGTCGTTACGCCCAAAAGGTCGAGTATGGTGGGATAAATATCACTTGTGCAAGTGAACTTGTTTATTATGGGATTGCCCAAATCGCGGTTGCCCACCTTTATCATTACGGGCACGCGGTATAGCTCGGTGTAGTTTACTTGGTCGGTAAAGTAAATATTTTTTGCGTAGTTGCTTATGCCTTGATAGTATGCGTTGTGGTCGCCGAATAAAGTTATAAGCGTGTTATCGGCTAAGCCGTTTTGATCGAGATAGTTGAGCATTATGCCGATAGCCTTGTCGGTATCCATACCGGCGGCGCAGTAGTAACGCAGCGCGTTGCCGTCCTCGTCGTCCTCGTCGTAGGGGAGAATACCGTACTCGTCCATTTTGGCATAGTAGTCTTTAAGGTTGTCGCGCTCGGCGTACTGGCCGTGCTGGGTTATGGTGGTTATGTACGTGTTAAACCTGTGGTCGGTGGGGAACATTTGTTCCTTGCACGTATCGAACATTACCGAGTCGAGGCGGCGTTCGCCCAAGCCCCCGCCGTCTTCGTCCTTGGGATAAATATCCTCCGCCGCGGTGTAGCTGTTAAAGCCGAGCGCGTTGGTATGGTGAATGTTGCGGTTGTAAAATGTTTTGTCGCCGTTGTGGAAGGAATTGCTTTCCACGCCGTACAACGTGTTTAGCACGTTGGGCAGGCTGTACGGCAGAGAATTTTCGGGGTAGCCGTAGTTTATATACTTGTAAAGCAGCGGATAGTTGCCGAGTATCGACTTGTTCTCCGAAATGTCCGTTTTTTCCAGCGAGTGCGCGTTGTTGAGAATAACGGTGGACTTGCTTTCGTATATTCTGTAAAAATTGGGGTAAAGCTGTTTGAGCGCGTATTTAATGTAGTCCTCGTCGGCGTCTTCGCCGTTTATGTTCTTTGCAAAGCCGTTGGGGAACTTTTCGGCGTCGCAGAGGAAGGTGAACCATTCAAAGCTTTCGCAAAGAATAGTCACAACGTTATATCCGTCGGCCTTGCCGGTGAGCGGGGTCGGCTCGGTGTAGCTTTGGTAAATAAAGTCGTGCAGCTCCTCGGTGTCGCCGATATCGATATCGGAAAACCACAGTCCGCGCACAAGCTCGTTGTACATGTTGCCGACTATGCCTTTGTTGGAGTACGTGCCCGTTTCCTGCTGGTACAGCTTGTAATTGAGGTTGTTGGAATCGTAGCGGTAGTTGCCGAAAAAGGAGAGCATGGCGTTGCCCAGTATTACGAGCGCACATAGAGCCGCCGTGGTTATTTTGGCGGAAAACGCGACGTTGGGTTTTTCCACGCGCTTGGTAAACATAAAGCCGAGCGTGCCGTAAAGCGCAATTATAATGCCCGACACGAATATGAACGTAAAGCTCATCGGGATAACCTCGACTATTATCATAGCGTCGTTGCGCAGGCTGAGCATTGCATAGTCGAATATCGTTCCGCCGGTGCTGTCAAAGATAACGATAAACACAAAGTCGAGTATAAAGTTAATCAGTATCAGGCACATAAAGTACGCGTAACGCAGCTTGTGCCCGGGGAGATACTGCGAAATAAGGCAGGCGAACGCTATAAGCGAAAGGAACAGCCACGGCGAGGTCATGTAAAATCTGCCAGCCGTAACCGCAATGCCGGTAAGCTCTATCAGTACGGCGGCAAAGATATACGCAACCATAAGATAGTTAATCTTTATAAAGCGGAGAAATGCGATCCCAACGTTTTTGGCGGTTTGTTTTATCGACATATCACAAAACCATTATTATAATAGACGCCCAGTACGTGAGGTGAAAGCTGTGGTCTGTCAGCTCGTACACCACGGCGTACGCGTAGGTGAGTATGTAATACAGCCACGGATACAAATGCGTGGTGGTGCCGAACTCAAAAGCAAACTCTAAAAGCCCGAACACGGTCACCAAAAATATCGATCCCCACGGCACCGAAAATTTGGTGGGGAACAGAATGGTGAGCGCGCGCTGGACGAGCGCGGCGGCGGTAAGCCCCAGCCACAAATGCAATCCGTAATAAACGTAGATGGCAAGATTGATTAGCGCGGTAGCCATAGTGACGCCCGAGCCCATTTCCACTTGAATTTTTACTTTAAACTTAAAGCCTGCGCTTACGCACAGCATGGCTATTGCGCCGACCAAAATAACGGCGAGCGTGCGCGGCACGTCCATATGCTTTTTTTGCGGTAAAAACAATCGGCATGCGCACAGCTTTTTCAGTAAGTGGTTAAGCACTATTATGAATACCGTAAAAATAACCAAGATAATTATATAATATAGGATTACGGGCAGCGTGCCGTAATATACAAGATCGAGTACCGGTTTGAGCAGCCAAACAAGCCGCGACAAAAGCAACACGGCAAGCGTTATGCCCGCCGCGATAAGCATCGTGTATGCGCGCCGTTTTTCCTCCGAGGGTACCGAAGCGTACGCAGACTTAAAGTCGGCGTATTGTTTTTCGGTCGGAGTAGATATTGTCGAGTTTTGTTCGGTGTTTTCTGACATAATCTAATTTATTGCGGATCGAGTATTTCAAGCACGTCGTGCATGGACTTGACAAACTCCGCCTCGGACGAGTTGTAAAACAACAGCAGTCCGTCGGCGTCGTCGCCCGATACGTTTTGCGGGACGGAAAAGTCAATGCCCTTTATGTATTCGTCCCAGTGTTTAATCTTGTACGAATCGCGGTCGGAATTGCGGCGCACCATGCGCGTGTGGCAAACCTCGGGCGAGGTGACAACCCAAATAATGGTAAGCTTTGCGCCTTGCTCGGCAAGCTTGTTGCGTAAGGCGGCTATGTAATCGGGGTTGCGCACTTCGCGGGTGAACGGCGCGTTGATAAGCACTGTGTCGTCGTACTGCAACGCCTCAAAGCCGAGGTCGAGTATAACGTCGTATTCGTAGTCGCGTATTTGTTCTTCAAAAAAGTCCGAGCTGCGGTCGTACGGCTTTTTGGCGACGCGGAAAATTTGCTTGGATAGGGGAATAAGCGTATCCTTGTCCAGATACACCACGTGCCGAAGGTTTTTTGCCAGCTGCTTGGATATGTACGTTTTGCCGCAAGCGGGCGGCGACGATACCAGAATAAGTCTTTTCATAGGTTTGTGCTTTTCATTAGTATATACGTAATTATACACGTATTTTAACAAATACAAAAAACGGTGTCAAGCGAATAACGCTTTGCACCGTCTTTTGAGGTGTTTTGAGTATGAATTCCGAATTAATCTACACGCTTTCAAGTAGCATCTTGTCGGCGACCAGTGCAATAAACTCGCCGTTGGTCGGCTTTTCGTTGTGGTTGTACACGCGCACGCCGAACAGGGTGTTAATGTTTTCTATCTTGCCGCGGTTCCACGCAACCTCTATGGCGTGGCGAATGGCGCGTTCCACCTTGCTGGGGCTGGTCTTAAAGTGATCGGCGACCTCAGGGTATAGCTTTTTGGTTATGGAGTTGATTATTTCGGGATTGTCGATAGTCATTTTAATCGCCTCACGCAGGTACTGATACCCCTTAATGTGCGCGGGAATGCCGACTGTAATAAAGATATTGCTTATTTTCTCGTCCATAGAACGGTTTTTTGCCGACGGGCGCTTGTTGTTGAACGCCTCGATTATGCGTTCGTCCAGCACGCCGAAGGACACCGGTTTCATCATATAAAAGTCCGCGCCAAGCCCCATAGCCTTGGAAATAAACGCCTCTTGGCTGAGCGCCGACACGATTATGATTTTCATATTGCCTTTGTTGACCCGTTCCAGCACTGAAAATCCGTCGAGGTTGGGCATGACCAAATCGAGCAGCAACACGTCCGGTCGCACCGTCACCAGTTTGTCCAAAGCCTGCTTGCCGTCGGACGCCACGTCCACCAGTTCTATCTTGTCCGAAGTGGCAAAGTGCGCTTTTACGCTCGCCGTAAACTCCGCGTTGTCATCGCATACCATAACCCTGATTTTCATAAGAAAGTAGCTCCTTTTGCTTGTTGAATTTTTCTCGCTGATTTAAGAAAATTATACCATTTTCACCGTAAATTTTCAAGTTTCGCATACATGCGTAAAACGCCTTCTTTTGTAATATCCCGCCGATTTTTGCCGCAAAATAGCGAAACGGTTGCCGAGGTGGTCGGAAACGTTCGGTTTTCGGGTAAACAAAAAAATGACACATGTAATATAAATGTGTATACTTTTTTGCGACGCATAAGGCGTATGCGTGCATTTTGTCTTTTATAAATATAAAAATCAAATGTTATAGAGTATAATATAACCAGTAAATCGGAGGACAAGAACATGAAGTTTCATTTATCTACCGACACCGTTTGCGACATATACAAAAGCGAGCTGCGCGAGCGCGGGATAGATTACATATCCACGTACTACACCATCGACGGGTGCGAGCATAAGGACGAGATTACGCGCGACGACGAGCTTAAAGATTTTTACGCCAAAATTCGTGACGGGGAAATGCCCACGACCTCGCAGGTCACGCAAAACGACTACGAGGAATTTTTCGGCGAGCTTATAAAGAAGTGCGAAGGCGATATAGTGCATATCACCATATCGTCGGGGCTTACCACCTCGCCGCTCGCGGCGCGTGCCGTTGCCGAGCAAATATTAAAGGAAACGGGGCGGCGCATATACATAGTGGATTCGCTTGCCGCGACGATAGCCACAAGGCTTGTTGTGGACGAGGCGCAGCGCTTGCGCGACGAGGACGTATCCGCCGAGGACGCGGTTGCGTTTTTGGAGAACTTTGTCAATCACAATCACACGTGGTTTATGCCCACCGACCTTATGCACCTTAAACGGGGCGGCAGGGTGTCCGGCCCGTCGGCGTACATAGGCACGGCGCTCAACATAAAACCCATACTGCGGTTCGACCCTGCGGGTGCGCTTGTGGTTATGCAAAAAAAGATAGGCGCAAGCAAGGGCGTTGCGGAAATGATAAATATTTTTAAGCGCGACAGCGCGGAAAAACCGCACAAGGTTTATATAGCCAGTGCGGACAGCGACCTTGCCGAGGGCATGCTCAAAAAGGCAAAGCTTGCGCGTCCCGACTGCGACATAGAGGTGGCGTTGATAGGTCCGGTTATCGGTGCGCACACCGGCGCTAACGCAGTAGGCATAACCTTTATATCCGACAAGCTTCGCAGCGAAATCTAACGACAAAAAAACAACAAGGAGAACAAAAAATGGCATTTACACTTTCCACAGACCGTTCGTGCGATATATTTTGCAGCGACCTCGACAGGCGCGGAATTAAGTACATATCGCAGGTATATACAATAGACGAAGTACCGCACGTCGACGATTTTGACAACGACGGACAATACAAAGGATTTTACGACCTTATCCGTGACGGCAAAATGCCCACGACCTCGCAAATAAACATTGCCGAGCATGAGGAATTTTTTGAAAAGGTGCTTAGCGAATGCGAGGGTGACTTGTTGCACATTACGCTGTCGTCGGGCTTATCGTCCACATATCAAAGCGCACTTACAGCAGCCGCCAATGTGAATGAGCGTTTGGGCAAAACGCGTGTGTACGTGCTGGACTCGCTTGCGGCAACCAGCGTACAGCGGCTTGTAGTCGATGAGGCGGAGCGGCTTCGCGACGAGGGCTTGTCCGCGGCGGAAGCGCTGGAAAAAATGAATTATATTACCAAGCATATATCGGTCAGGTTTATGCCCACCGACCTTATGCACCTTAAACGCGGCGGCAGGGTGTCGGGCGCGTCGGCGGTAATAGGCACGGCGCTTCGCATCAAACCCATACTGTGCATCAATAAAGAAGGTGGCTTGTCCATAGTAACCAAAAAGATAGGCGTGGCGGCCGGCGTAGCTTATATGGCGGATTTCTTTAAGCAGTTCAACGGCGCAAGCACCAAAAGGGTGTACCTTCCCACGGCCGATAATTGGGAAGTAGCCGAAACGCTCAAAGCCAAAATTTTGGAAATCCGCCCCGACTGCGAAGTAATAATCGGCTGGGTCGGACCGGTAATCGGCGCGCACACAGGCGCAGGCATGGTCGGCTGTACCTTCGTAAGTGATAAAGAGCGCGATATATAATTATTGTAGGTGATAAATGCAAGAACCGTACTATTGGTATGTGTTTTACGTAAGAACGGGCAAAGAGAACCGCGTGGTACAGGATATCGCGCGGTTTGCCGATACTAAGGGTTTTACCGCGCAAGTGATAGAGCCCTTTTGTCCGCAAACAGAAACGTACTACCGCGCGGCGCGGAACTGGGCAGGCAAGCACTACCAAAAACGCCCGCTTTTTGCGAGCTACGTATTTGTGGAAACAAGGCTCGACCAAAAATCGTTTCTGACCGAATTCGGCTCGTTTGTGTACTCCTCGCAGGACATTATCCGCCTGCTGTCAAGCGGCAAGGACAATATAGCCCTGCCCGACAACGAGCGACAGCGATTGGAATTTTTACTGCGCGGCAAGCGGTACGTGGAACGTTCGGTCGGCTTTATAAACGGCGATACCGTAACGATAACGGGCGGGGCGCTTATGGGCTGCGAGGGAATGATAACCTACATCAACCGCCACAACCGCTACGCCGAAATAGAGCTGGATATGTTCGGCGGCAAAACCAAGGCGCGTGTTGCGCTGGAAATAGTGGAAAAGAAATAATTCAGAATTAAGAATTAAGAATGCAGAATTATGGGTGCAATTGCACCCTTTTTTGTTGCCTTATAAGGCAATAACTTGTATGAAATATCTTGACGAGCGAAAAGAAAAAGTCTATATTGAATTTAAGAAAACAATTTAATATTATTAAATTCAATATTAACTTATGGAAAGCGATAACGAACCGAAAAACAAGACAAATACGGAAGGATATTCGGACGAGGTCGGGGCGACGGAAGAGGGCGCTTCGCATATACTGCCGATAGCGCCGTATTTGGAAAAATATTTGCGCCGCCGTCTTGAAGAACGAGAAGGCAGGCAAAACGCGCACGCGGGGCACAGGGAAAGACTTCGCGATTCCGCCAAGAACGATATCGATTTAACAGGGTTGAGCGATATCGAGCTTGTGGAATTGTTGCTGTCCTTTTTTATTCCGCAAAAGGACACCAACGTAATTGCGCACAGGCTGATAGACAAATACGGATCGGTGGCGGGCGTTATGTGCGCGCCGCAATCCGAGCTTATGCGGCTGTCGCACATCACCGCGCAAGCCGCGTCCATACTGCCCGCGCTGTTTGGGCTTTGCCTGACAAGCGGACAAAAGTCGGTCAAGCTTAGAAACAGGTTGGAGGCGGCGGACTTTTTCGGCATAGCTTACTTTGGTAAGCTTGCGGCTGGCACTTATGCGGCGTTTATGGACGGCGAGTTAAACGTGCGAGCGATAGAATGTTATTCGGCGGACGGCGTGCCCATGCGCGATATACTGAGTTCGGCGTGTAAACATTCTTGCAAGTACGTTTTTATCGCGCGGCGCGAGCCCGACATGTTTCCGCAAACGTTTAATATAGCGCAAGCTGTCGCCGAGCTTGCTGCTATGCTGAAAGACGTAAACGTGACAATGCTCGACTATCTTATTTTCGGCGATTACGGATACTACACGATAGGCACGCCGCCGCGGGACAAGGGCTGGTATCCGCTGTATATCTTTGTGCCGGCGGTCAAATATTTGCGTTCGCCCGATATGGTGGGGAACATTACCGCGCCCGACGACTATTCGTTGTACGCAGGCAGGGAAACAGCCGAGGAGCTGCCCGATATTGCCGCACAGCTTTGCGCCGTATTGAAAGGCGACGACGGTGCTTAGTCAATTTAATTGACAAAAGGCAGTTGCGCGTGTATACTTAGGTTATTGCGTATATACTAAACAAAAGGAGAATTATCATGGCTAATAAAGTTACACCCGATATGACTATTTACGACGTACTGTGCTTGGCGCCCGACAACGAAAAGGTGGCGCAGGTGTTTTTCGACATGGGCATGCACTGCTTGGGTTGCCCCATTTCGCGCGGTGAAACGGTTGCGGAAGCTGCCGCGGCACACGGCAACGACGTGAATGATTTGGTCGAAAAGCTTAACGCGGTTATCGATTAATTTATGAAGCTTGTCGTCGGCTTGGGCAATCCGAGTAACGATTATTCGGGCACCTACCACAATATCGGATTTATGGCGGTGGACAAAGTAGCGGCTTTGTTCCGTGCGCCCGATTTTGCGTTGGACAAAAAAAGCAACGCGTATATATCCGATTGCAATATAAGCGGACAAAAAGTATTGCTTGTCGAGCCGAACACGTACATGAATCTTTCGGGCGACGCGGTAAGCTTTCTCGCGCGGTACTACAAGATAGAGCCCAAGGACGTTCTTGTCATGTACGACGATATAGATATGCCAAAGGGTACGGTGCGCGCGCGGCTTAGCGGTAGCGCGGGTACGCACAACGGCATGCGCGATATTGTGGCTAAGCTTGGTTCTACCGATTTTGCGCGGGTGCGCATCGGTATCGGGCCGAAGCCCAATTATATGGGGCTTGCCGATTACGTATTGTCCAAAATTCCCGCTGCTTTTAACAGCGTTATGGAAAAAGCGTTGTGCGCGGCGGCGGAGTTTGCAGGCGACTGGCTTGCGGGCAAGCCGTGGCAGGATTTGACAAAAACAGTAGTAAGCGATACATAAGACAGCGATATCAGACGGTACAACGGTTTGGGCGAAATGCGAAATATAGGTCGCGTAATAAACGACATGAACGGCGTTACCGCAGATATTATCAGGGCGGTAAACGGCGGAAAGCGCACGTCGGTGTTCGGCATGACAAAGTCGGACGTCCGACTTTTTTGCTGTGCGTTCAATAAATATATGTACGTTTGCGCCGACGTTTTGTCCGCTCGCGCCGCGTATACCGAGCTGTCTATGCACTATCCGTCGGCAGAGCTGTTGTTGCCCAAAAACAACGTTATACTCGTGTCGGGCAACGAGCGGTCGGGCGACCGCGCCAGAGCCCTGTACAATATGGCAAGCGGCAAGTGCGACGTGGTTGTAACCACCGCCGAAGCCTTTATGCAATTATTGCCTCCGCCCGAGCTTGTTTTATCGGCGACGGTGGATTTTGAGGTGGGCAAGTCCATTCCCACCGCCGAGCTGTTGAACAAGCTGACAACGGCGGGGTACGTGCGCGTCGGACACGTGGACGAGCCCGCGCAGTTTGCCGTTCGCGGCGACATTGTGGACGTGTGCGCGCCTGACGGCAAAGCGGCACGTATAGAATTTTTCGGGTACGAGTGCGACAGCATACGGCGGCTTGATATAAGCTCGCAAAGCGCGGGGGAGAGCTTGACGTCCTTTACCGCGTACCCCGCAACCGAAACGGTGTTTGGTGATAAGACCGCCGCAATAGAGCAGCTAATCAAAGCGGGCGAAAAGCGCAAAACCGCAGGCGTGCCCATAGAACATCGAATGGCGGAGCGGCTCACCTCGGGCGACACCGACGGCGAGCAAACGCTTATTTCTTTGTTTCCGCACACAACGGTAGACAAGTTTTTTAACGGGCTTGTAATAGCCGAGGACGCCAAGGCCGTTTACGACAACTGCATATTCGCTTACCGCGAACACGCCTCGCGCGCCAAGCGGCTTATCGAGGCGGGCGAAGCGCCGTTCTGCGCGGCGGACAACCTTGTGTCCGTGCCGCCCACGCACAATTTTAGATTATGCTTCCACGCGGTGGACAGTAACAACCGTTTTTTTTCGCCCGACTGCGTATATAAACTGAAAAGTATAGACCTACCGCTGTACGGTAAAAATTTTACTCAGCTCAAAGATGATATTGCGGTGTGGAACAGCCGCGGTATTAGGGTGCTTGTCGGCGCGGACGTACGCGACGGACTGGAAAGCGTGGAATGCTACGACGTCGAGTACATAAGCCCCGTTTCGGACGGCGGCGTGTTTTTTGACGGCAATACAATTATCATCGGCATGCGCAACGTCGGCAAAAAACGCGATCCTTTCACTTCGGTCAAGCGCACGGGTATGGCGGAGTTGCCAAAGGCGGGTGACTACGTCGTTCACGAATCGCATGGCATAGGCATTTGCGAGGCGGTGGGCGCAGTCGATTTCGGCGACTACGAGCGCGATTATATAACGGTCAGGTACGCGGGCGGCGACACGCTGTACGTGCCCGTCGAAAACATGAGTCGGCTTAGCAAATACGACTTTGCCGACAACCCGCCCAAGCTGAGCAAGATAGGCGGAGCCGAATTCGAAAGGGTAAAGGCAAAGGTCAAGTCGCGGCTGAAAGCGATGGCGTTCGACCTTTTGGAGCTGTACGCGCGGCGCGAAACGGTAAAAGGCAAGGTGTACGTAAGCGACGGGGAAATGGAGGACGAATTTGCCGCCGACTTTCCGTATTCGGAAACGCCCGACCAGCTTTCGGCAATCGACGCGTGCTTTCACGATTTGACAAGCGGCAAGATTATGGACAGGCTTGTGTGCGGCGACGTCGGCTTCGGCAAGACCGAGGTTGCACTTCGCGTCGCGTTCAAGGTGATAGCGCAGGGCGGGCAAGTGGCGTTTATGTCGCCGACAACCGTGCTTTGCCACCAACACTACAACACAACCAAGGCGAGAATGGAAAGGTTCGGCGTAAAAGTCGCCGCACTGTCCCGCGCCGAGGGCGACACCGCAAAAACGTTAAAGGGACTTGCCGACGGTTCGGTGGATATAGTGTGCGGCACGCATAAGTTACTCGGCAGCTCGGTCAAGTTCAAAAACCTCGAATTGCTAATACTCGACGAGGAACAAAAGTTCGGCGTGTCCGACAAGGAAAAGATTAAAAATCTCAAAACGGACATAAACGTGCTTACGCTTTCCGCAACGCCAATACCGCGCACGTTGCATATGGCAATGTCGGGAATACGCGACGTTAGCATGCTGGAAACGCCGCCCACGGGGAGACTCCCTGCGCAGGTGTACGTAACCGAGTATTCGGACGCGCTTATAGTGGACGCGGTTACGCGCGAGATTGCGCGGGGCGGGCAGGCGTTTATCGTATACAACTACGTAAACGGCGGACCGCGCGCGGGCGGAATTGCCGAATATACGGCGCGCCTTCAATCGCTGATGCCCGACATTCGGTTTACCTACGCGCACGGGCAAATGGACAAAAAATTGCTCACCGCGTCGGTGGAAAAGTTTGCCGAAAACAAGGCGGACGTGCTTGTCGCCACCACAATTATAGAAAACGGAATAGATATTCCCAACGCCAACACCATGATAGTGTACGGCGCGGAAAATATGGGGCTCAGCCAAATGTACCAGCTCAAAGGCAGAGTAGGCAGGTCGGATAGAGTGGCGCAGGTATACTTTACCTACGGCAGCGAAAGCAATCTTGCGGGCGCGGCGCTCGAACGGCTTACCGCCGTGTCGCGGTACACCGACCTCGGCAGCGGCGTAAAGATAGCCGAGCAGGACATGCGCATACGCGGCGTGGGCAACGTGTTCGGCGCCGAACAGCACGGACACATGGTAAGCGTGGGCTACAATATGTATTGCAAGCTGCTAAACGAAGCGGTTGCGGAAATCAAGGGTCAGGCGGTAGCCAAGCACAAGGACCCCGTAATGAAGGTGGATTTTACGGCGGTCATTCCCAAAGACTACTGCGACAGCGCAATGCGCGTGGAGCTGTACAAGCGCATATCGCAGTTAAAGACGGAAGGAGAGCGCGACGAACTATTGAACGGACTGAAAGACGCGTACGAAAGCGTGCCGGTGGAAATTCGCAACCTCGCCAACGTAGGTTTAATAAAAAACCTCGCCGCCGCTATCAACGCGGCTACCGTAACGCTTTTGCGGTCGGGTGCCAAAATCGAGTTCACCGATGTGCAGGACGTCAAGGACGGATTTGAAAAATTCGGCGGCACGTTTACCGCCGTCAAAGCCCCGCTCGTGATATTCGATAACGTAAAGAATTTATTGCGCTACCTAACACAGGTGCAGTAAGAGGAGAATTATGTACGAAACTTATGAACAATGCAAAGCCGAATTGCTGAAAAACGTCGACGAAAAGTACGACAAATTCAACAACCCCATTGTAAATTGTGAGGGCTATCCCACACTCGGCATTCGCACGCCGATAATAAAAAAGTTAGCCAAGTCGGTGCCGATTGCGGCGCGGGAGCAAGTGCTTAGCGGCTTTTTTGCCGACAAGGATTTGTCTTACGATATTGTGCTGTTTGCGGGCGCGCTTGCCGCGCGGAAGGGCGATTACGACAAGTCGCGCGAATATTTGTCGCGGCTCGTCCCGATGTTCCGCTCGTGGGCGCACGTGGACTGCGTTACGCCCTGTTTGGATTGGGCGGATAAGGAAACGGTGTGGAACGATTTCCGTTATTTGTTGGACCGCGACGGTCAGTACGAAAAACGGTTTTACATAATGATAATGTTTTCCTGCTGTCTTTGCGACGAGTATATAGATAGGATACTGGACACCTTGCGCAATAACGTAACTTACGGTCAGTACTACGTGGATATGGCGGCGGCGTGGTTGCTTGCCGAATGTTTGGTCAAGTATTACGACAAAACATTACCGCTGTTTACAAATCAAACGTTCCCCAAGTTCGTGCACAACAAAGCTATTCAAAAGGCGAGGGAAAGCTACCGCGTACCGCCCGACACCAAAGCATATTTAAACACGTTAAAAGTAAAATAACAATCAAAAAAAGCAGCCGAGGCTGCTTTTTTTGTGCGCTAAGTTTACAGTAATGTGGCTATCAAAATGAATAGCGGAATGGAAGAATCGGACATGTTTTTAAATCCAATCGCGACAATCACGAGCAAGCCGACTAAAAGGATTGTGCCGACTGTTATTCCCGCAATAGCCAAATTGCGGTACTTGGGTTTGCGGTAGCCTATAAGCGATAGTACAAGCCCGATAAGCGGTGCCGAAAATGCAAAAACAAATCCGAGTATGCTTATTATGCCGTCGTCCGCGGCGGAGCTTAAAGCTTTTTGCTGCTGCGGTTGCGCAGTTGCGGGCTGGGCGACGGGTTGAGTGGCGGGCTGCTCAGGCTCGGGCTTTTCCGCTACGGCATTGTCGAGTTCGCCTTGCCAAACGGTGTCCTTCGGCTCTTCGTCGTGGTTCATCGGCGCGCCGCACTTATAGCAAAATCTGCTGTCGTCGGTAAGCTGCGTACCGCATTTGGTGCAAAACATATTTTTCTCCTTACGTGTTGTACAAATATATTATATACTCCCATTATTAAAAGTCAATATGAATAAGATTAGAATAAGATTAGAAAATGAGATCGGCGGCGGCGCGAAATATCCCGCAAACGATTGACAAGCGGTCGGGTGTTGTATATAATGTATTTAATTTAATATTAGGCAGTTCGTAACCATCCTGCCGTGGTGAAATAATCACCAAAATCAAAACTATGGAGGCATGAACCGATAGGTTCGGGCGTTTGTGATGGTTGCAAACGCCCTTTTTATTTACTATGGATAGATATTCGATTATCAACGACAAGCGCAAGCGCGAAATCGTGCTGCTGCGCGGGCGAGGGTGCGCGTATAAGCGGTGCGCGTTTTGCGATTACCACTTGGATTTTTCGCCGTCCGACGACGACAACTTTGCGCTCAACGCCGAGGTGTTGTCCAACGTGACGGGCGAGTACGGCGAGTTGGAGGTTATAAACAGCGGTTCGGTGTTCGAGCTGGACTGCCGCACGCTCGATTTAATCAAATCGATATGCCGCGACAAGGGCATAACGGTAATTCACTTCGAAGTGCATTATATATATAAGGATAGGCTTGCAGAGCTTAGGCGGGAGTTCGACGGCTTTACGCTCAAATTCAAGCTGGGTTTGGAAACATTCGATTACGACTTGCGCGAGCGCGTTTTGCTCAAAGGCATAAAGGATAGCGACCCCGTCGTAATAGCGAACGGCTTTGACGAAGCGAATTTTTTGCTCGGCATTAGCGGACAAACCGAGCAAAGCATGCTCAATGATATTAAATTAGGGTTAAACAGCTTCGAGCGCATTTGCGTAAATATAATGTGCGACAACTCGACCGCCGTCAAGCCCGACCGTGCCGTTATAGACCTATTCCGCGCGCGCGTATATCCTATATATAAGGATCATCCACGCGTGGACATATTGCTGAACAATACCGATTTCGGGGTGGGCGAATGAACGAATTACTGCTTATCGTATCGGTCGTGTTCATTTACGGCGTGGTGTTACTTGCATATCAGCTGTTTGGCAAGTCGGGATTGTACGCCGTATCCGCCGTCGCCACCGTGTTTGCCAATATCGAGGTGCTTATTCTGGTAAAGGCGTTCGGCATGGAACAGACTCTCGGCAACGTGCTGTTTGCGTCCACATTTCTCGTCACCGACATTTTGTCCGAGTGCGAGGGCAAAAAGGCGGCTAATAAGGCGGTGTACATAGGGCTTTTTGCCACGCTGTTCTTTTTGGGACTGTCGGCAAGCTGGTTGTGCTTTGTGCCGAGCGCGAGCGATACGCTGTTGCCGTCCTTCCGCGCGATATTCACCGCAACGCCGCGCATAGTGTGCGCTTCGCTTATAGTGTACGTGGTCAGTCAGATATTCGACGTGTGGCTGTACCACAAGTGGTGGAGCTTTACGGAGAAAAAATTCGGCGACAAAAAGAGGTTTTTATGGCTGCGCAACAACGGCTCGACGCTTGTAAGCCAGCTTATAAACTCGCTGTTGTTTACGGTGCTGGCGTTTGCGGGGACTTATGACTTTGTTACGCTTATGTCCATATTCGGGTCGGGATATATAATATTCGTGTTCACGTCGCTGTTGGACACACCCATACTGTATCTTGCGCGCCGACATAAAATGCGGCAAGAATTGTTGAATAAGCGGTAAATACGCTTGCGCGGGTTGACAAAACGCGTAATCGGTGTTATATTGTAACTAAGTGCTGATTGAAGCTATATAAATAACCGAGAGGGTTTGTATGAGAAAACTGCAAAAAAAATCTGTTGTGTTTACTGTGCTGCTTGTGACCGTTTTAATGGTTGTCGTAGCGTGCTTTATGGCGTGCGGCACCATTGACGTTGCAGGGAACGGCGGCGGTAATAATAACAACAATAACAATAATAATAACGATACGTATTGCGTAGTCGTTTTCCATGAAAACGGCGGCAGCAGCGTTGACGCACAGCGTGTGGACATCGGAGGCAAGGTTGACCGTCCCGTCGACCCCACTCGCGATGGGTTTGAATTCGGCGGTTGGTTCAAGGACCGAGATTTCGATAACGAATGGGATTTCGATACCGACACCGTAAGCGGCACGTCGCTTACACTGTACGCTAAGTGGACGCAGCAAGGCGGAGACAGACCGGAACCGATTCCGGAAGACGAATGCATTGTTACGCTTTATCCCAACAACGGCACGGTGCTTGCGCCGGTAACCGTAAAGGTGGGCGAAAAGGTGAGCGATCCCAACGCATACAGAGAGGGCTACACGCTTGACGGTTGGTTCACGGACGACGGCAAAAAATGGGATTTCGATACCGACACCGTAAGCGGAGATACGCTTGTTTTGCGCGCGCGTTGGACGCTAATTCATGTGGAACCCAACAGATGCACGGTAGTGTTTGTTACCAACTGCTCGGCTACCGCGCCGCAGCAGACTGTCGACGAGGGCGGCAAGGTCAGTCGTCCAAACATAACCAACGCCGGCTACACGCTTGACGGCTGGTTTAAGGACGACGGAACGGAATGGAACTTTGCAACCGACACCGTTAGCGGCGAAACGCTTGTTTTGACCGCGAGGTGGACTTTAATTCAACAAGAAGTCACCAAGTGCGTAGTCACTTTTGTTACCAACTGCTCGGCTACCGCGCAGCAACAGACTATCGATATCGGCGGCAAGGTAGTACAGCCCAATATAACGAATGCAGGTTATACGCTCGACGGCTGGTATAACGGCGGCACAAAATGGAATTTTGCAACGGACACCGTAAGCGGCGCGACGCTTACGCTTACGGCGCGCTGGACTGTTGTCGGCGACGGCGAGGACGTTACCGTAACCTTCAACGTCGGGCGGGACGCGCGGCTTGCCGGCGTGTACAACCCCGCGGCAGTCACGGTGCCTGCCGGCAGCACGATTGCCGAGCCGCAGCTCACGCGCGACGGTTACTCTGTTAGCGGTTGGTACGCGGAAGAGGGCAGTACCAAGTGGAATTTCTCCGTCAACACGGTTACCGAAAACGTCACGCTGTTTGCCAAGTGGCAAGTTGGCGGCGGCGGTGGCGGTGGCGGCGGTGGCGGCGACACGCCCACCCAATACGCGCCTACAATGAAGGAGAGCAACACGCTGTACATTCACTATTTGCGCAGCGCGAGCGACTACGACGGTTGGTATATATACAACTGGAAGGACGGCGACAACAATCAAGAAATAAAGAATACCGTTGCGATTGACGACTCGGGCGCGGTATTTGCAATCAATCTAAAAGATTCGATTAACAACGGGCTTTCCACAATCAACTTTATCGTAACGCAAGCGGGCTGGAACAAGGACGGCGGCGATAATACCGTCACTTTGTCCAATGCGCAAAAGGTGGAGGGCAGCTATCACTGGTACATAAAGCAGGGTAAGACGGCAAACGGCAGCAGCGAACCGCCTACGATAGGCGAGGTCGTCGGCGGCAACGAGCCTAAGCGCGAAAGTCAAGGTAACGTCAACCGCAACTACGCAAAAAATTTGCCGGTTATGTCAACCGTAAGCGGTTGGGACGAGATGGGCGTTGGCTATCAAATCTTTGTCGCGTCGTTCTGCGACAGCAACGGCGACGGCGTGGGCGACTTAAAGGGCATTATCAGCAAGCTCGATTATTTGCAAAGCCTTAACGTGGACGTGCTGTGGCTTACCCCTATACAGAGCAGTAATTCCTATCACGGCTACGATTGCTACGACTATTATAGCATAGATCCCAAGTTTGGCACCAACGCCGATTACCGCAGGCTTGTGTTCGAGGCGCACAGCCGCGGCATGAAGATAATAATGGACTTGGTTGTAAACCACACCTCGCCCAATAACGAGTGGTTCAAAAAATCCAAAGACGGCGTAATCGAGGAGGTTACGTATCAAGACGGCACCAAGGCGACCGTCAAGTATCGCGACTTTTACCGTTGGAAGAGCAGCGGCGGCAACCGCATGGAAAGCGCGGGGGATAACTGGTATTTCTACTCGTCGTTCGGCGGCAACATGCCCGAGCTTAACTATGACTATCAGCCGGTGCGCGACGCAATGGTGGACGTTGCGGCGTACTGGATGAGCTACGGACTGGACGGCTTCCGCATGGACGCCATTAAGCACGTATTCATGTGGGACGAAAGCGACAATGCGGGTGGCGACAGAGAGGGCGGCGCCAACGACAGGCCGTACAACTACAACGAAACGAAGAACGTTGAATTCTTTAAGGAATTCAACTACAAGCTGAAATCCAAATATCCGCACTGCTATCTTTTGGGCGAGCAGCTCAACGGCAATACCGACGATGTTTCGCCGTTCTATAAAGGCATGGATTCGCTGTTCGACTTTAATACGTACTACAATCTGCCCGGTCGGCTTGACGGCGGCGCGGCGGCTACGGCTAATGAGTTTAACGCCAACGCGCAAAAGTATCAAACCAACAGAGCCGACAGACCTATTAACTGCATGATAAGCTCCAACCATGACATTAACAGGCTTAACAGCATTATCGGCGGCAATACCGCAAAAGCCAAGCTGTATATGGCGGTAATAATGACAATGCCGGGGCTCAGCTGGATTTACTACGGCGACGAGATAGGGCTTGCGGGACAAAAGGGCGGCGACGACGACTTGCGCCAGTCCATGAAGTGGACGAGTAGTTGGGCCAACAAGTGTACCGCTATTTACGATAACGGTGCAAACAACAGCACCAAGAGCGTCGCCGACCAACAAAATGACAGCAATTCGATGCTAAGCTATGTAAAGAGCTTGACCAAGTTCCGTAACGATAATCCTACGCTCATAAACGGCACGGCTACTTGTTCGGAAAGTAACGGCATGCTCAAAATAGTTGTGACGGGCGGCGGTCAAACGTACACCGTGTACCACAACTTTTCGGGTAGTAGCAAGACGGTAAGCGGCAACGTGGTGTTCGGCAGTAGCACGGTACCCGCATACGGCACGGCGATAGTGCAATAAGTAATAGGTAATAGCGAATATTAAAGAAACGATAATAAGGACTGCGCTTGCGCGGTCCTTATTTTTAAAACTCAAAAACGGAAAAACGCAAATTTTGCGCAAAAACGACCTAAAATGTGCAAAAAACCGAAAAAAAGTTGAACTTTCTTTACAATTTTCACAAAATCAACATCTTTGTGTAGTACAATCTTGATTGTAAAGAGTTACTCTTTGCAATCTTTTTCTTCCTTTGGTAAAGTACCGTATTGTTCCCCCCTTTCAATACGGTACTTTATTTTAATGTAGAATTAAGAATTAAGAATGCAGAATGAAAGGGGGTATAGCGTAGCATATATGCGGCGGTTCGCCTAGATTTCTCGACAAGCTCGAAATGATGGGAGTGCAGATTTGTCTTTTATAATAGTGCAGTCCACACCACCCATCACCCCGACAGTAGCGGAGGGGTCTAAGCGCAGCCGCACAATATTAAATCTTATCATTATTTATAATTCTTAATTCCGCATTCCTAATTCCGAATTTACCAAAACTATTGACAAACATATAATCTGTAGTGTATAATAATTAATACTATAATTCCTTTATGGAGGAAATGATGAAGTTCAAAAAAGCGATCATATGTTTGCTTTGCGCTGTTATGAGCTTATCCATGCTTGCCTGCGGCGGCATAGATATGCCGGACGGCGGCACCGGTACACCCGACGGCATTGTGATTACGAGCAAAACGTATACCGTTACTTTCAACGGCAACGGAGCACCGAACCCCGATCCTATACAGGTAGGCGAGGGAAAGGCGCTTGGCGCGATGCTCCCTGCGCCCACTCGCAGCGGATATTCTTTTGTCGGCTGGTTTGATTCAAGCAATAAGCAGTATACCGGCACTACCAAGATTACCGGCCACGTTGAGCTTACGGCAAAATGGGAGTCCAACGCCGCTAGACTCGAGTATGATAACAACACGGCAAACTGGGCGAGATCCGGACATTTATATATTCACTACAAACGCGCTGCGCATTTGGAGTCGGAGCAGGTCAATCCGCCCGCAGGCGGAATGGGCGCGGGCGCGCCGCTTTACAGCACGGCGTCCTCGTCTACCGTTTACGGCGACTGGGGCCTTTGGGCGTGGCCCAAAAACGGCGAGGGCAGAACGTTTAATCCCGCTTGGATCGACGAGTCCGGTGCGGTCTACGACATTGACCTTACCCGAGACTATCATGACGCGGGCTGGAACGGAACGGTTGTCCCCGGTGTGCCGCTTACAAACGAAATGAACTACAAGGAAGTGACGCAAATAGGCACGCAGTTGTTCAAGCTCAGCTCCAGACAGAGCCAAGGCTTTTGGTCGAACGACGGCGGCAACAACTATATCAAGTTTGACGATGCAAGGCGCTCGGGCGGCGATTACCACTGGTACGTCAGCGAGGGCAAGGTGGGCAAAGGCACCCCTACCTATACCGGCGAGGTTATAGAGGACGTTTACGGCAAGATTCCCGTAGGCTCGGCGACAACCGCAACCAGCGGCGTCGGCATTATCAACAGCCTTAACGATTCCCCGTACCAAAAGTGGACGGCGGGCGTACAGGGCTTTGACGCCAACACCGGATATCAAATCTTTATCGCGTCCTTCTGCGACAGCGACGGCGACGGCATGGGCGATATCCCCGGTATTATAAGCAAGCTCGATTACCTTGACAGCCTTAACGTGGATATGCTTTGGCTTACGCCTTTCCAGACCTCCACCAACTACCACGGCTACGACATTGACGATTATTTCAGCGTCGATTCCAAGTGGGGCACCGCGGCGGATTACAAAGAGCTTGTCACCAAGGCGCACCAAAAGGGTATGAAGGTCGTTATGGACTTTGTTCTCAACCATACCTCGGAAGCCAACGAGTGGTTTGTCAAGTCCAAAAACCTTGTTAAGGAAAGTGCGAGCGAGGTCGATTTCGAGCTGTCCAACACGAACATGACCGAGGTCGATTACCGCAATTTCTACAGCTGGATCAACGAAGAGCAGTATCAAGCGTTGCACTCCTGCACGGCTGATTGCAAAAAGGATAACAGTACGTGCCCCAAAAAGCAGTGGTTCAAGGACGAACACGACTACTACTATTACTCGTCGTTCGGCAGCAGCATGCCCGAGCTTAACTACGACTACCAGCCCGTGCGCGACGCCATACTCGACATTTGCTACCAGTGGATGGACAACAGCCCGACTAATCCTCGCGGCTACGGACTTGACGGCTTCCGCCTCGACGCGGTAAAGCATATATATATGGTAAACGAGGTCGTAGGCAAGGGCGGCACATGCTCGGCGACTTTAACTGATAATGATATAACTGCCGGTAAAAGCGGCGTAGTCTCCGACGGCTTGTATTCTCACGACCAAATCCGCAACTACAACTTTTACAGAGAATTCAATTACAGGCTTAAATCCAAATATCCCAATGCGTTTGTCGTAGGCGAAAACCTTGACGGATGGAACGCGCGTATCGATGAGTACTATCAGGGTATCGACTCGCAGTTCGAGTTTAACACCTACTACGCTTCGCGCGGATTTGCTACTATAAGAGGTATAACCAGCACTTGGGGTGGAAGTACCAATGCCAGTTGGATGGGCGCGACGTTTACCACCGCGCTTGCCAGCTACGATCTGTATAAGAAAGTGAACCCCAAGTTTATAGGCGGATATTTCACATCCAACCACGACTTGCCGCGCGCGCGCAACCGCATGGCGCTCAGCAAGACCAACGGATCAACAGACGATTGGTATGCGGAAATTAAAGGTAATCTTATCGACGATTCGTATAACGCGTTGTTCTTGTACTACGGTATGGTGCTTACTATGCCCGGGGTCAGCTGGATATACTACGGCGACGAAATCGGCATGGAAGGCATTATGCAATATACGCTTGATACAGGCAGCACCGATTCGCTTACCAGCAGCCCGCACGAGGACAGGGTTTACCGTCAGCCTATGAAATGGGGCGGGTACGGCGGAACGCAAACCTCCGCAGGCTACTCCATAGGCTACGACAAGCTCAAGTGCGAGCTCACCGGTCTTAACGCGACGAGCAGCGTAAGGAGCGTGCAGGAACAAGTGGCAGACCAAACCTCTTTGTGGAACTGGGTCAAGATGCTTACCGATATTCGCAAGACCTACAAGCTCGGCACGGCTACCGCAATGACCGGCAGCGGCAGCGGCAGTACAATCTCGTACACCGTCACCGGCGGCAACGGACAAAAGATTAAGGTCACCATCACGTCCGCCGCAGCTGCGGCAGGCGGCAACCATCTTGCCAGCAAGACCGTAAAAATCGGCAGCAATAATTGCGGCGTGGTTGTAGACAGAGCGTAAAATAACCGTATCCAAAAACAGTAAAGCGCGGAGCATATGTTTCGCGCTTTTTGCGTGCGGAAATTAATTGTTATAGAATATCCGCAAAAGTGTTGACATAGGGTATAGTCGGTGATAAAATATACACATAAAAATAACCATATGAGGAAGGTAATCATGAAGTTTTGCACAAACTGCGGAACACAGCTTGACGACGACGCAAAGTTTTGTCATTCCTGCGGTACCGCGACAGCGCCTACGGCGGCACAGCCCGCAGTAGAGCCCGCTGCCGAACAGGCGGCGACGCAGCCTGTTCCCGAACAAGCGGCTGCGCCCGCACGGCCCGCGCCCCAAAAGAAGGGGAAGGCAAAATTGCTCGGCGCGCGCGAAAAGACCGCTAAGTTTGAAAAGAAGCATAGCCTTATCGTCAATTTGCTTGTGCTGTGCTGTTCGTTTGTCGTGCTTATGGTGTCGCTTTTTGCGCCCATCAAGGTGTCGGGATATGTCGGCACAAGCGGAGCCAGAGAGTTATTGTACGGCGACGTATCTACCGACGGCGCCGATTACGTGTATATGGAGGTCGACCAAACTATCTACGATATGATAGGCGCCTTATTCTACACTTTCCCCGGCGGTATGTCTAAGGAATCAATCAATACCGAGGTGTCGAAGGAGCTTGTAGCCGCCGCAAGTGAATACAGGCTGTGGAGGAGCGCACATCCTTATGCGTCCGAAATAGAAATGCGCGAAGCCTATGCGGGAATTTACGCGGATCATCTTTCAAACACCAACTATCTCGGATATATACTTGCCAACAGTGCGCCGTTTGTAGAAACCCAAACGGATATTTCGTATGACGACGACGGTTACGAGGAAACGACAAACTACAGTACTGCCTATATGGGCACGTTTATTGCGTCGACATTGTCCGTCACTATCGGACTGGCAATAGCCATAATTGCCATTGTTATGGCTATCTTGTCGCTTATTAATCTTATCAAGGCGATAGTGGGACTGTGCAAAAAGAAGACCATAGTCAATTTTGACAAATATATGTTCCGTATGCTTGCGCTTTCCGGTACGACGCTGGTGCTTATGTGGGTGTCGCCCCTGCTCGAAACGGGCGGCGGAATGTTCGGCATATCTATGTTTGTCGCCATAACACTGCTCGTAACGGGAATTCTTCGCTCGCTGTTTGTGCGTGGCGATAATTGGCTGGGCACTATCAAGCGCGGAGTGATGGCATTGCTGTGTATGCTTGCGTTCTACCTGCTTTGCGGCAATACATTTATTCTCAGGACTTACCAAGACAGCGCGGCATACAGCTTTAATGTAAAACCCGGGTACGCATTCTACAACCTTCTCACTATATACAATACTTTCGGCAGCGGAATGGCGGCTATTAATCCGGCGCCCTACATTATGGGGTTTGGTTTGTTCCTGTTGACCGCCGGCTTTATTATGAGTTTTTCGTACAAGGTGTTCAATCGCGTAATACACAACGTCGCCAACGGCGACAAAAACAACAAATCCGCGCACGGAATTTTGATTGCGGTGGCGGTGCTTACCTTAGTCGGCTTGATTTGCGGACTGCTTTCCGGACAATTAATGAATTTGGTTGCAAAAGGAAAGCTTACCTCTTCTACTTCTGTAAAATGGTTGTTGAGCGGGCATGTGTGGGCGTCGCTTGTGTTTACGATACTCGCAATCGTGTTGCACTTTGCGTTCAAGCCCGAAAACATCGGAAAGGGCAAGAGTATGATTGTGTTGCCCGCGCTTGAAACCGAGCCCGCGACCGCCGCTGCTACGGACAACGGTGCGCCCGCCGAGGAGCAAAACCACGACGCTGTAAGCACGACGGAAACGCCCGAGCAGCCTGCGGAGCAAGACCCGTTTGCCGAGCAAGCGCCCGCGCAAGAGGACAACGCCTAATAGGTGCAGTAGCACAACAACAAAAAGCCTAAAAGCGCGGAACGTAACGTTCCGCGCTTTTTACGTGTAGGAATATTTCAAGGCAATTATTCTAAAATCTTAACCATATTTATAATTCTTAATTCTGCATTCTCAATTCTTAATTGGTTTAAATCGCTTGACAAGATAGGGGAGTTCGTTTATAATTAGTAGTACGCGTATAAGTATGCGCGTATCTTTATGCTCTTGTTCGAGATTTGAGTGAGAGCGGCAATACTACTAAAAGGAGGTAGAGTAACAATGCCTACGATCAACCAGCTCGTTAGGAAAGGTCGTCAAAAGGTCGAGTATAAGTCTTTGAGCCCTATTCTCGATAACAATCCCCAAAAGCGCGGCGTATGCCTTTCGGTGACTACGACCACCCCTAAAAAGCCCAACTCCGCTTTGCGCAAGATCGCTCGTGTGCGTCTTGTCAACAAGATGGAAGGTACGGTCTACATTCCCGGCATCGGTCACAACCTGCAAGAACACTCGGTTGTGCTTGTCCGTGGCGGCAGAGTGAAGGACTTGCCCGGTGTGCGGTATCACATCATTCGCGGTGCATTAGACACTGCGGGTGTGGCAAAGCGCAAGCAAGCTCGCTCAAAGTACGGCGCTAAGAAAGCAAAATAATGTACGGTTGTCCGTTTGACTGCGGACAAGCGTATTGTTGAATGCTTTTACGCCTATCAACAACGGGCGTTCTTGCCCACAAAAAATCGAATAAGGAGATAATCATGCCCAGAAGAAGCGGGGTCCCTAAGAGGGACGTTTTACCCGACCCTATTTATAACAGCAAGGTCGTGACCAAGCTTGTCAATCAGATTATGCTTGACGGCAAAAAGGGCACGGCTCAGGCAATAGTATACGACGCCTTTAATATTATTAAGGAAAAGACGTCGCTCGAACCGGTTGACGTATTTAACCAAGCAATGGCTAACGTCAAACCGCAACTGGAAGTTAAGGCACGCCGTGTCGGCGGTTCTACCTATCAGGTACCGCTGGAAATCCGTGCCGACCGCCAGCAAACGCTCGCTATCCGCTGGATAGTTATGTTCGCGCGCAAACGCGGCGAAAAGACGATGAACGAGCGGCTTGCAGGCGAGCTTTTGGACGCGTACAACAACACCGGCGCGGCCGTAAAGCGTAAAGAGGAAATGCACAGAGTGGCGGAAGCGAACAAGGCGTTTGCCCACTACCGCTGGTAGTTTCGAGCGCGTATAGCACGCGTGATACGGCGTCAGCCGTCGCGCCGCCCTCGGTCATTTAGGTGGGTCTAAACTCCCGTCGGTCGGCGCTCGGACTTCCTTGTCTGACGCGGCTCTCCGCACTCTCAAATACGTTCTATATAGTTTGGAATGCGAATATTGCAAAAATTCTTTTGTCATTCTGAGCGTAGCGAAGAATCTCAACCTTATTTTTAATTCTGCATTCTTAATTCTTAATTCTTAATTGAGGAAAACATTATGGCAAGACAATTTGCATTGGAAAACACGCGAAACATTGGTATTATGGCGCACATCGACGCCGGTAAGACCACTACGTCCGAGCGTATTTTGTTCTACACCGGCAAGGTGCACAAGATAGGCGAGGTTCACGACGGCGGCGCTACCATGGACTGGATGGTTCAGGAGCAGGAGCGCGGTATTACAATTACTTCCGCAGCTACCACCACGCAGTGGCGCACTTCGCCCACCGCGCCGCTTACGCGTATCAATCTTATAGACACCCCCGGGCACGTCGACTTTACCGTCGAGGTTGAGCGTTCGCTCAAAGTTCTTGACGGCGCTGTTGCCGTGTTCTGCGCAAAGGGCGGCGTCGAGCCTCAGTCCGAAACCGTTTGGCGTCAGGCCACCAAGTACTGCGTACCGCGTATCGCTTACGTCAACAAGATGGACATTAACGGCGCTAATTTCTTCAACGTCATCAAGATGATGAAGGACCGTTTGGGCGCCAATCCCGTTGCGCTCCAAATCCCCATCGGCAAGGAAGACACCTTTAAGGGTATGATTGACCTTGTAACGATGAAAGCGGAAATCTACGAGGACGACCTCGGCAACGTTATCAACGAAACCGAAATCCCCGCCGAGTACAAGGCTCAGGCCGACGAGTACCGTCAAATCCTTTTGGAAGCGGTTGCCGAAACGGACGACGAGCTTATGGAACGCTATTTCGCAGGCGAGGAGCTTACCGTAGACGAAATCCGCACCGCTGTGCGTAAGGCGACTATCAACATGACGATGAACCCCGTATTCTGCGGCTCGTCGTACAAAAACAAGGGCGTGCAAAAGCTGCTCGACGCGGTTGTGTACTATTTGCCCAGCCCCGTTGACATTGCGCACGTAAAAGGCACGAACAGCAAGGGCGAGGAGGTCGAGCGCAAGACCGACGACAACGAGCCGTTCTCCGGCTTGGCGTTCAAGATTGCCGCCGACCCGTTCGTAGGCAAGCTGGCGTTCTTCCGCTGCTACAGCGGCGTTTGCCCCGCAGGCTCGTACGTTCTCAACTCCACCAAGGACAAGAAGGAGCGTATCGGCCGCTTGCTTTTGATGCACGCCAACTCCCGTACCGATATCGAGGAGGTTCGCGCAGGCGATATCTGCGCCATAGTCGGTCTTAAAGATACGACGACGGGCGACACGCTCTGCGACGCCGCGCACCCGATTATACTTGAAAGCATGGAATTCCCCGAGCCCGTTATCCGCGTAGCTATCGAGCCCAAGACCAAGGCCGGTCAGGAAAAGATGACCATGGCGCTTATCAAGCTCGCCGAGGAAGACCCCACGTTCAAGACCTACACCGACCAAGAAACAGGTCAGACCATTATCGCCGGTATGGGCGAGCTTCACCTTGACATTATCGTCGACCGTTTGCTCCGCGAGTTCAAAGTGGAAGCCAACGTCGGTAAGCCGCAGGTTGCGTACCGCGAGACCATTCGCAAAAAGGTCGAGGCGGAAGGCAAGTACATTCGTCAGTCGGGTGGTAAAGGTCAGTACGGCCACTGCAAGGTCATCATGGAGCCGCTCGAACAGGGTCAAGGCTATATATTCGAGGACAAGACCGTCGGCGGTTCTGTTCCGAAGGAATATATCCCCGCTGTCGACAACGGCATTCAGGAAGCGCGCATGAGCGGTATTCTTGCCGGCTATGAGTGCGTTGACTTTAAGGTAACGTTGTACGACGGAAGCTACCACGAGGTCGACTCGTCCGAAATGGCGTTCAAGATTGCAGGCTCTATGGCGTTCAAGGACGGCATGAAAAAGGGCGACGCGTACTTGCTCGAACCTATCATGAAGGTTGACGTAACTCTGCCCGACGAATACTTGGGCGACGTTATGGGTAACGTAAGCTCCCGTCGCGGCACCATATTCGGTACCGACCTTGTAAACGGCAGCCAAATCATTCACGCCGAAATCCCGCTGTCCGAAATGTTCGGTTACGCAACCGACCTTCGTTCGCGCACCCAAGGCCGTGGCAACTACACAATGCAGTTCGACCACTACGCCGAAGTTCCCAGAAATATCGCTGAAAAAGTTATCGGCGAAAGGGCCAAAGCGCAAGCCTAAAATCTTTTTAAAATCGTTGTTAAAACGGTTGAGATTTTTTGAAATGCGTGATATAGTATCGGTCGCTTATACACATCTCCGAGCCCACGAGACATCTCAGGATCTCGTATGCCGTCTTCGGCTTGAAAAAAA
>JAIEBI010000007.1 GCA_029070965.1 Clostridiales bacterium | reverse complement strand
TTGCCTATACAGTGATTTAAATGTTTGACCGTCGTACTCGTATATTTCGCGCAAATATCCGTAGTGACCGCAGTTAAGTACGTTTTGGCACAGCTTATAATCGTTGCACTTGACGGCGAGTCCGCAGCCCGACCCGCTTTCTATGGGCGCGTTTATCAGCTTGGCCTTGCCGCCCACCGCCACCACTGCGTCGCAAAACCGTATTGCACTATTCCGTGAAGAAAACGAAAAAATGTAATTCATACGCTATAATTTCCTCTTAATAGTTCTAAACCGTCAAAATTCGCCATTAACTAATAACAGTCTTTTACGGTCTTATTCCGTTATATGAATTTGGAGTGCCTTCTGTCATGATTTATTTCGACAACGCCGCAACCACTATGATCAAGCCCGAATGCGTTATAAAAGCCGACGCATACGCGCTGAAAAGCCTTAGTGCAAACGCCGGACGCGGCAGTCATTCCGCCGCCATAAAAGCCGCACAAATAGTTTATGAGGCGCGCAAAGCGGTAAAAAAGCTGACCGCCTGTGACGATACGGCGTTTACGTTCAACTGCACTGACGCGCTTAATACCGTAATCTTCGGCACTGCCAAAAAGGGCGGACATATTGTGACGACAATATACGAGCATAACAGTACGCTCCGCCCTATTCAAGAGCTGGGTAAGCGTATGAACGTGACTTACACCGCCGTCCGACCCAACGCGCACGGCGTTATCGATCCTGCCGAGGTTGAACGCGCAATTCGTCCAAACACATACCTTATTGCGGTCAATCACGCTTCCAACGTGACAGGTACTGTTGCACCCGTCGCACAAATAGGCAATATCGCAAAACGCCACGGCATACCCTACCTTATAGACGGCGCGCAGTCTGTCGGGTATCTTGACGTGAATATGCGCGAAATCGGGTGCAATTACCTGTGCTTTTCTCCGCACAAGGGACTACACGGTCCGCAAGGACTGGGATGCTTGTGCGTGCGCGGCAATCCCCCGTTGTCGCCGCTTAGGTTCGGCGGAACAGGCACGGCGTCACATACGCTTGTACAGCCCACCGATTTTCCCGAAGGGTTTGAAAGCGGCACAATGCCCGTCAACTCTATATTCGCATTGATTGCGGCAATTACTCACTACCAAAGACTGCCGCTTGGCGTAGTGCGAAATCTTGCCGAGTGCGGCGATATGCTGCGCACCGAGCTGAGCAAAATTAACGGCGTCAAGATTTACGGAAAGTACAACACGTTGCCTAACGTTGTGTGCTTTAACCTCGCCAAAACAAACGCCGCCGCAGTCGGAAACATCTTAAACGAACAGTACGACATTGCCGTGCGGTGCGGTTTGCACTGCGCCCCGCTGTGTCACACATATTTAGGCACGCTCGATTGCGGCGCGGTGCGCGCGTCGCTGTCCTACCACAACACGGCAAGCGAGGTTGAGTTCTTTATAAAATCAATCCGAGAAATAAGCAAGTAGACTTTTTAAAAGCCTACTCGGCTTTTATCATTTCCACAAGCGAAAGTAGCCGCTCGCGCGATTGTTCGTCCAAGCTGGACGACACAAACGAAACAAAGCTGTCAAGCTGTTCGGCGGAAAAAGAGCCGTTGCGCTTTGCAGCTGCCACATTTTGTTTGAGCGCACGGAGCAATTCCTCCTCGCTCCTGCCCGCATACTTTGCGGCGACTGCCTGCACGTCCTCTTTCAATGTCGAATTATCGCTTTTACTGCCATCACGTCCGAAATCCCGTATACTGCGCATAAAAAATCCTCCACGCAATATTGTATGAATAGCAATCAAATAAAGTTACATAAGGAGCTATTTATGGACATTAAACAAATGCTTCCGCTACTGCTTAAAGGCAAGCTGGGCGAAAGAGAACAAGCTTTATTAAGGCTGACAGAAAACCCCGATCCTTCCGTGCTGACCACGCTGTTATCGCAAATGTACGAAAACAATCAAAAAGCGCCGCGTATCGATTTGTACGCGACGCTTAAAAAGCTAATCCCCGCCCAAACGCTCGGGCTTATAATCAAATACTTTGGAACGAAAGCCCGCTCATAGCATTTTGTAAACCAAGCACGCAATGCGAAAAGTCATAGCGTCGTTAAAGTTGCGTATGTTAAGTCCGGTAAGCCGCTCTATCTTGTCCAGCCTGTAAATAAGCGTATTGCGATGTACGTACATATGCCTGCTCGCCTCCGATATGTTGAGCGAGTGCTTGATAAACGCGTCCGCAGCCGTCATAAGCTCAGGATCTGACAACACTTCGCGGTACGACCTGTCAAGCACTGTCTTTACATACCGCTCCTTGTCCGCCGCCGTGAGAGAAGATAACGACTTTATAAGCGCGTATTCCTTGTAGGAATATATGTCGCTCAACGGATCGAATTCCGCGCCGCCTATAAGCGCGGATTTTGCGTATGCGTAATACTTTGGCAATTCGGATACGCCGTGAGCAACGCCGCCTACGCCGATTTTGATTTGCTCTTTAAGCTCCTCGGAAAGATTTTCCTTTAACACGGTGGCAAACTCGCCCGCCGAACGGTAATCGCTGTCGTTGTCCGACACCTTGCAAAACGCGGTAATGCCCTCCGACATATCGGTAACAAAGTCGCGCCCGTCAGCCATGGTAGCAAGGTATTCGGTTACGTTGTGATTGCCCGCATCGCTGTACACGGCAAACACAAAATAGTCGGACTTGCCTACGTGAACGCCCTGCGGCACGCTGCTCGAACCGCGCAAAAATTCGGCAAACGGATCGGTCGGAGCTTTGGCAAGCAACGTTATTACATACTCGCGCGCAAGCGCCGCGGTAACCATATCGCTTTCGCTATTGCCGCGCAAACCAAACGAATACGTCCTGCCGTCCTTAGTGACGGAAAACACCGTAACACCGTTTTTTTCGTCGCGCAAAATACCGCTGCTCGGCATATCCTTAGGCGTTTTGACTTCGCTGACGTCCAGTCCGCACACGCTTTTTATTTGTTTGATGATTTGTTCCGCTTGCATAATTTCCCCGTATGTAGTCGGCTTGCCTACCCGCTGTTTATTGTACAGCCGCGTACCGCTCGCCGATTATCTTATACTCCGCTTTTAACCCGTCCAAAGTCTTTATAAGCTCGGCCGTATTTTCTGTCGGTAATACCGCCGTAAGCGACACTTTGGCTTCGTAGCGTATTTGTTCAGTTACGCCGTTAAGACCGCGCAAAACGGCATTTACGCGCTTATACGCATCATTGTTGCAGCATATTTCGCACACCGTGCGCTTTTCCGCTTTGCTCACGCCCACTTCGGCTATAAGGTCGGCGGCGCTTTGCCTATACGCCCGTGTCAGTCCGCCCGCACCAAGCTTGATGCCGCCGAAGTAGCGCACCACCGCTATACAAGTCTTTCGCGCCTCGCTTGCCGCAAGCGCCGAATATATAGGCTTGCCCGCAGTACCCGAAGGCTCGCCGTTGTCGTCGTATCCGAAGTCGTCGCCCTTTTCGTCAGCGATGTACCCGTAACAAACATGGCGCGCGCCAATGTGCTCGGCTTTTAGCGCGTCGATTATCGGCTTAACATCGTCGCGCGTTTCTATATGCCGCGAGACAGCTATAAACCGCGACTTCTTGATAACAAGCTCTTTTTCGCCCTCGTTTACGCAAACTATCATTGCATTATTACTTTAAGGCGAACCTTCTTGCCCTTGCACAAAACAAACTCTGTGTTGCTTGTGTAATCGCCCACCTTGCCCGTTACGTTATCGACTTTTTTGTCGTCTATCTTAACGCCGCCGCCCTCGATAAGCCGTCGAGCCTCGCCCTTGGAAGCGCACACCTTGCAAGCCACCATAACGTCCAACAAACCGCTTTCGCTGTTGGCGTTTATCGTTACGGTAGGCATTTCCGCCGCGCCGCCCTCGAACGCCGCTTGCGCCTTAGCCTGCGCGTCGACAGCCGCCGCTTCGCCGTGAATAATCTTTGTCACCTCGTACGCAAGCCGCTTTTTTGCATTGTTTATGCGCTCGTCGCGGTGCGCACAAATATCTTTTATTTCACCCAAATCCATATATGTCAAAAGCCGCAAGCAGTTTTCCACTTCCTCGTCGTCCACGTTGCGGAAGTACTGGTACATTTCGTACGGCGTAGTTTTGTTAGCGTCCAGCCACAGCGCACCCTTTTGGGTCTTGCCCATCTTTTTACCGTCTTTGGTTTCGAGCAATGAGCAAGTAAGCGCGTATGCGTCCTTGTGCGCTACGCGGCGAATAAAGTCGGCGCCCGCCAAAATATTGCTCCACTGGTCGTTGCCGCCGATTTCGAGCATACAGCCGTAATCGGTGAAAAGGCGCAAAAAGTCGTACGCCTGCATAGGCATATAGTTGAATTCCAAAAAGCTCAGACCCTTTTCAAGCCGCGTTTTGAAACAGTCGGCGGTAAGCATTTTGTTTACCGAAAGATACGCGCCGTAATCGCGCAAAAAGTCTATATAATTGAGCTTGCACAGCCAATCGGCGTTATTGACTATGACCGCCGCGTTTTCGCCTTCAAAGCTCACAAAGCGCGCGAGTTGTGGTTTGATTTTTTCCACAAACCCTTCCACCGTTTCGCGCGTCATCATTTGCCGCATATCGTTGCGGCCCGACGGATCGCCTATCATAGCCGTGCCGCCGCCCACAAGCAAAATCGGCTTATGCCCCGCTTTTTGCATAATGGACGCCGCCATAAGCGGGATAAAATGCCCTATGTGCAGACTGTCCGCCGTCGGATCGAATCCGCAATAAAACGTGACCGACTGCGACCCCAAAAGTTTATACAAGTCGTCCTTGTACACAGTTTGCTTAATAAAACCGCGGGCTTCAAGCGTGTCGAAAACGTTTTGCTTCATATACAATTCTCCTATCGTATTTGTTACACCATATTGTAAACTATTTTTAAATAAATATCAACCCTTTACGCGCGACTTTTAATATTTGTATTACCAAAAACTTGATTTTTTATTATTTATATATTACAATACAAATATGATACTCAACGAAAAATTCATTCGTTTGCATACGGGGCTAAACGTCAAGCTTGTAGATACTTGCGAATCTACCTTTGACGAAATCGGCAAGTACGACGTAGTAATAGCCGAACGCCAAACCAAAGGCGTAGGCAGAGGTGATCACACCTTTTTTTGCCCCGACGGAGGACTGTACATCGTTGTGCGCGTGCAAGGCGTATATATAGACCCGCACACGCTCACTCCCGCGGTGGGGCTTGCCGTACACGACACAATTAAGGCGATGCTGGGATTGGATACCAAAATCAAATGGGTAAACGACATTATGCTCCACGACAAAAAGGTCGCTGGCATATTGTGCAAATCCGTACGAAAAGCCGAGTATCTCGTAGGCATTGGCATAAACTACGCCACCGACCCCAAGGAGCTTGAAAAAGCAGGGCTCGGCGATATAGCAATATCGCTTAAAGCGCCTATCGCCCGCGCCTCGGCATTTGTTACCGGTCTATTGAGAATGATAAAGCGCGCAACGATAGCGACGTTCGACAATATCCGCTACGGCAACCTGTGCATAAACGTCGGCAGAACGGTGGAATTCACCCACAGCGGTATGAAGGTGCGCGGCTATGCCGAAATGATAGACGCCGACGGCTCGCTAATCGTGCGCATAGGGAACGCTACCGTTGCAGTGGACGCCGGCGAAGTGTCAATTATACGAAACGTGGACGGCGCAATCATATTGGACGATGACGACAGACTATAACGGAATATAAAGGTATTTTTCAGATATGAAACGATTTTTGAAATTTATGCAAAAGCTTATCGGCAATTTTTGGGTGAGGTTGATATTCCTTATCGGCTGCATTGTAGGCATACTAGCTTTGGGCGGAGCGTTCTCCCCGCCCGAAAAAATCGGCGAAAAGATTATGGAAATCATTACAAGCGTGGACGTAATTTCCATATTCCTGATTGCCGCTGTGTCGTTGATTGTCGCAAGCATTGTCGTCAAGTGCATGAAGCTGCTCGAAGAATCGTACAAGATTGACGACGACCACCACAAAATTATTTGCCGTTACAACAAGCACGCCAAATACTCGATGGACAAAACCAAAGATTTTTGCGATAAGGACGGCGTAGTCATGTCGCTGTACAACGTTGCAAAGCGGCGCAAACCGCCTAAAAATCCTATTGCCGACAAATATTCCGACGGCTACAAAGCGCGGCAAGCAGATATCGATTCGTATATGAACGGCAAGCTTCAACTTCCCAGCGTTAGCATATTCGCCAACATTTTGGGCGATACCGAGGTCACGTTTAACGACAGCACCAATATGTTCGAGCTTCCTCGGTTCGTAACCGAAAACAAGCTTGCGCTTATGGGCGCGCACAAAAATTCCACGTCGCGCAACAATGACACAATCCGCTTGGACGATATCGATTTTTCAAACGGTAAGCTTGTACTCAACACCCGCCGCACGCAGTATTACGATATGCTCGTTACCAATCGCTGTATGGATTATAAGCTTGACGACACAGTGTCCATACGCGGAATGTTCGAGTACGGCGCAAAAGTAAGTCCCCTGTCCGAGTCCCGGCTTGCAAATCAAATAGGCATTAACGGACTTATTTTTTCCAAAGACGGCTACCTGCTTTTGGAAAAGCGCGGGCACAACAAAACTACGTGGAAAAACAAGTTCGCCCAGCCAATTTCGCTCGCTATGAAAAAATCGGACGTCATACTCGAAGCGGACGGCAAAATCGGCAGCACTCCCAAGCACGCCGACGATACCTTCCGAAAAATAATTTTGACAACCGTAAAAAAGAATTTCGGGCTTGACGAGTCCGACCTTATCGGCTTTAATCTTTCCACCAACCTATTGGGCATTGCGCGCGACCTATTGGAAGGCGGCAAGCCCAATATGTACTTTTACGTTATTGCAAAATACACCGCCGACGAGCTGGCGGAAATACTGCAAAGCAAATCGAAAAAGTTTGCTGTAACCGCGCTGTCCGGACAAAAGCCCGACGAAGCGCTGCCGTCGCTCACAACCGATAAGCTGGACAGCGATTTTTACCTTATCGACATGAAAGACATATTTATTGATTACGGTTATTCGCTTAAAGTCAAGGCACGTAAAATAAAGCGCGTAAAGCGCGAATATTACCCGCGCGTGGGCAGACTTACGCAAGCCACGGATGGATTTGGGTTCCGCTGGCTTCGGGCGTTTAACGGCAGTTTAAAGCGCGAATGCGGCGAGGCGCTATTAGCGTGTATGTATTACGCAAACATTTGCAACGAGAGAATACAAAAAGAGCTTTCTATTTGAGGTACAATATGAACGGAAAAATTTCGGCTTTCGGAGAGATTATGTTGCGCCTGTCCGCAGGCGATATCGGCATTGCATCGGCAAACGCGTTTGACGCGTGCTACGGCGGAACGGAGTGCAACGTGTTGGCGTGCCTTTCGCAGTTCGGTTACGATACGCAATACCTCACCGCCCTACCCGACACCGAGCTCGGCAACGCTGCGGTCAACCATATAAATGGTTTCGGCATCGATACCGCCAACATCGTTCGGCGCGGCGACGTTATGGGAATTTACTTTGTAGAAAACGGCAACGGCAGTCGCGGATCTAACGTGATTTATATGCGCAAGTTTTCCGAGTTTACTCGCCTTACGCAAGACGATTACGATTACAACCGCATATTCGACGGCGTTACCCTGTTCCATATAAGCGGCATATCATTCGCTTTGTCCGAAAGCAGCAGGCAGCTCGCTTTCAGGCTTATCGACGAAGCCAAGCGCCGCGGCGTAAAAGTCAGCTTCGACTTTAACTACCGCGCCAAGCTTTGGGACACGACGACCGCCGCACAGTACCTTAAACAGGCGGCAAGCAAGGCGGACATTGTTTTGGCAAGCACGCTCGATCTTTCGGTGTTTTTGGACACGACCGAGGCGGAGTATTACGACAATTACAACAGCGAATATTTGGTACTGCGCGACCGCAAAATATTAGCAACGGACAAGCACAGCGTAAAGGTAACCGTTTACCACAACGGCGGGCAAAACGTAGACCGCTACTCCTCGCCCGTCGTAGAGTTTGCCGTTACCGAAAAAATAGGCGGCGGCGACGCGTTTGACGGTGCTATGCTGCACGGACTGCTTAGCGGCAAAGATATCAAGTCCGCAACAACTTTTGCAATCGCTGCTTTCGCTTTAAAGCACAAAATAAACGGCGATACTTTTACCGGAACGGAAAACGACGTCAACGCATACAAAGCAACATTCGGAGATTTGCTTAAATGAAAAAGAAAATTTTACTTAGCATAGCCAAGCCCGACAAGGATTTCGACCGCATGCACGCCGAACTCTCACGCGTAGCCGACGTTACGGTAGCCGATTTGGAAAACTACTCGCTTGACGGCATAGACGTTTTTATCGGCAAAAATATGCCCGAAAACAAGCTGAAAACAGCCGACAAGCTTAAAGCTGTGTTCGCGTACAAAACGGGCGTAGACGGCTTTCCGCTTGACGCGCTTAACGACAAAGGCGTAATGCTGTGCAACTCGCATATCAATTCGGAATACATTGCGCAGTATGCGTTTGCGCTTGCTCTATCCATTACTGCACGCATAACCGAGTTCGACAGAAAAATGCGCAACGGCGATTGGGATATATCCAATCCGTATTGGAAAAATCTTTTCGATATGAAAGTCGGTATCGTCGGTTACGGAAGTATTGGCAAGGCTATAAACAAAGTACTGAAAGGCAACGGCATACTCACCTACACCATAGACCGCGGCAAAGATTACGGCGATATCGAGCTTGTGCCGTCGCTCCTAGCGCTGTGCGAAAAAACCGATTTGATTATGATTGCCCTGCCCCAAACGCCCGACACCGACAATATGTTTAACGCACAAATCTTTAAACTGCTAAAAGGCAAGTATATCGTCAACGTAGGACGAAGCAACTGCATAGACGAACACGCGCTGTACCGATCGCTTAAAAACGGCGAGCTTGCCGGCGCGGCAATAGATACTTGGCGGCAAAAGCCGACGCCCGACAAGCCTATACTCAAACCGTTTGACGAGCCGTTTGACAAACTGAATAATATTGTTCTTTCGTCACACAAGGCAATGCAGGTGGATGACGGACACAACAAGTACGTAGATGATACGTTAAACAACGTTTTAAGTTACCTATCCGGCAATACGCCCCGAAACGTTGTCGATCTTAAAAAAGGATATTAAAAAAACAACCGCACGGCAACAAACCGTGCGGCTTTTTATATATTCGGTTTAATGTCAGTCAAACAACACCGTTTCGATTTTAAAATCGCAGTAGTACTCCGCGGACTTGCAAGTGAATTTAAGCACACTGTAATCGGGATCGGTCACGCCCTTTTTGTAAAACAGTTTATCGCCGAACCGCCAAATCCTATCCTTGGTCGGCTGGTCTTGGCATACCGCCATATCGCCTACCAAAGTCGCGCCCTGATACTTGAACCGTCCGCGCTTGTAAAAGTACACGCAAGCCTTGTTG
>JAIEBI010000069.1 GCA_029070965.1 Clostridiales bacterium | reverse complement strand
GATACGGCCGCCGAGCAACCGATTATTATGCCCGAGCCGGAAGTTGTAATCACCCCCGAACCGCAAGCGGAGGCTATCGTCACGCCCGTAACGGAAAATGCGGACGACCTCGACGCGCAGCTCGCCGCTATGCTTAACGAACAACAAGAACAGCCAGCCGAGCAGCCGACGGAAAATATAGCAAGCTTAGACGAACAGCTTGCCGCTATGCTCAGCGAGGACGAAAAGCCAGCCGAGCAGCCAGCCGAAAATGCTGAAGACCTTGACGCGCAGCTCGCCGCCATGCTTAACGAACAACAAGAACATCCCGCCGAACAACCGACCGTTCAGCCCGAACAGCCCCAACAAGCGGCGCAGGGCGGCACGGACGACGCCGCGGCGCGCGCTATGCTCGAACAAGCGCAAGCGATAATGGAGCATGCAAAGCAGGCGCAGCGACAAGCCGAAGCGCAAATGCAGGCGGCAATGATACAAGAGCAAGCGCGACAAGCGGCTCAAGCCGCACAGGCGGCGCAATATACGCAACCGCAGCAGCCCGCTCAACAACATAGCGACAACACCACGGAAGCGGCGCGCGCCATGATACAGCAGGCGCAAATGATGATGCAGCAAGCCCAAGCGGCACAACTGCAAGCACAACAAGCCGCACAGGCGGCTCAGCTTCACGCCCAGCAAGCGGCGGCACAGCCCACTCCCCGCGCCTACGATTCCCAAACGGAAGCGGCGCGAATGATGATGGAACAGGCCAATCGGATTATGGAGCAGGCGCAAAACGCGCAAATACGCAACGCCGCCACCTACGGCACTGACCCGTACGCTCTCAAAGAGGTTGACAGGCTCAAAAACGAGCTTGACGGCATGCGCGAGCTGGTGAACAAACTGACCCTTGCAATGTCGCAATCGGCAAACGCAGGCGTACAGAGCGGTACGCCGCAGTTCCGCGGCGGTATGGACCGCGACGAGTACAGACGGCTGGAAACCGAGCTTGAAAAGATGCGTCGCGACATGATGGAAAAGGAATTCCGCGACCGAGAAAAGGAGCTTGACCGCAGACAAAAGGAAGCGGAAAACGTGCGCGACATTCGCCCCGAAATGATGCAAATGTCCGATTCGCGCGAGGTAGCGCCCCTTGCGCCTCAACAGAATGTAGGCAACGAATATATCCCCATCGCCAACGGCGTGTACTATTCGACAAAAGACAAGCAGGTTTACGTAATGACGCCCGCGTCGGGCGCGGCAAGCGCAAACCCGACGATAGAACGTCCCAAAGCGGCGGCGCCCAAACGCCCCGCGGCACGCCCCCGCCCCGCACGCCCGACAGGACGCAGACGGCTGGGAGGCCCTATGCGCCGCAGACCGAGCGGACCGAGAAGACCGCACAGATAATTCAGAATTATGAATTAAGAATTATAAATAAGGATAAAATTAAATAATTGTGCGGCTATGCCAAGATATGAGCAAAGCCGCACTTTTTTGTATTATAAACAATTACTATTTATAATTCCGCATTCTGAATTAGAAAAGGGCGGTTTACACCACCCTTAATTCTTAATTCTGCATTCTTAATTCTGAATTAATTATTCCACCAAACGCCGTTGGCGTCCGAGGTGCCGCCTGCGGTGCTGCCCGACGATATGGTTGCGTTTGTTTTGCCTAAGCACACGACAAGCGCGTTGAGCGCCGCGGGCATCTTTACCGTCGCAACGCCGTCCACCGTCAAATACCCGTCCTTTTGCAGGCTGACCGTTTTGCTCGTCCCCACCGAGGAAAAGCTTTGGCAGTTGGTCGATTCGCTGCCCATTCCGCCGCTTTTGCTTAAAGCTACAACGTACCCGCCGCTGTACTTATATCCGCGCTCGGTGTCTATGCCCGAATCGGCTTGACCCGTCGATATAATCACACTCCTGCCGCCCGCAAAGTGAATGCCTTCATATTGGGTTGTGCTGTTGGAGTCCACGCCGTCGCCGCTCGCATATACGTACAGCTTGCCGCCCGAAATAGTAATTGCGGTGCCGGTTTTTGTCGTGCCGTTTATTCCGTCGTCGTTGGATTTTACAGTTACGTTGCCGCCTGAAATTTCGACAGTCGTGCCTTCTATCCCCTCATAGCTGCTTACAATGTTCACGGTGCCGCCGCTTATCGTCACCTTGTTGTCGGCGTGAAGTCCGTCGTCGTTGGAGCGAACGGTCAAGTCCCCGCCCGATATAGTAACGTTGCCGAGCGGCGTTTCGCCGTTTTCCAAAACGGTATCGTTTTTGGCATGAATAGCGTCGTCATACGCGCTTATAGTGATTGTTCCCGCCGAAATCGTAATGGCGTTGCCTGCCTTTAAACCCTTGGTAGAATGGTCGCCCTTGTCGGTGTTACCGTCGTTCATAGGACCGCCAAAGCCGCCGTTAGGGCGTCCGCCTTGACTCGCTGTCGTATAATTAGTCCAGCTGTAACTAAGGTTGCCGTTCCTTGTTTGCAACGCAATGGTGTCGTAATTGTTGTTTACCGTCATGCCTTCCGTGCAAGCGACGTAGTCCTCGTCCTGACCTTGCTGCTGAGCGCTGTTGTATATATACAGCTGAACGTGGCTGTACCCGCTCGGCTTGGTAATGGGATAGTAGCGGTAGCTGCCAATCATCGTTACGGAAGACGAATTTTGCCACACCGCGTCGTTGTCGTCGTTGTAGAATTTGAGCGAATACTTGTACGCGCTCGAATTAAACCGCACGTAGTACGTGCCTTCGGAAGTTGCCGTCACTTCTTCGGAATATTTTGAGTATTTGTCGGTGAATATTTGTAAAGTCGTGTCCGTTGAGCTTTGGTCTATATTCACGTCGTATGCGGCGTCTATTCCGTCGCAAGCCGCATATATAAGAACGTCGCCGCCCGTAATCGCAACCGTGCCGCGCTGGTTACCCTTTGACGAAACGTCGCTGTCGGTTGTTTTTATCCCGTCGCCCTGCCGCGAAATAAGAACGACGTTACCCGCCTCTATCGTAACGCTGTCGTTGCCTTTGAGCGCATTATCCATGCAATCGACCTGCAAATCCAAGTTTTTAACGTTCAAATCGTTTTTGGTGTGAATACCGTTGTTGCCCGTCGACTTGACTGTAAGGCTGCCCTTGCCCTGAATATCCAAGTCGCAATCTGCGTATACGCTTGCGGGTATTGCGTTTGAGTCGGTCGAATCGACCGCTGCCCGCAAATCGTAGATGTAATTTTCGGTAGATTTTTTTGCCGAAAGCGTCACCTTGTTACCACTCAAAACTGAAACAGGACACGCCAAATTGGAATTGACGGTGAGCCCGCTCATCTGTAATTCGAATTTGTTGCTGTCGCCCACGTCTATTACGATATTGCCGTGCAACGAGCCGCTTATGTCGTATACACTTTTTTCGGTAATATTATTAAAGGTTATGGTACTGCCCGTTGCCGTGTACGCGTTTGCCGTGCCGCCGACATAGGTAATCACCACCGTTTCGGTCTTATTGCAGTCCGCGCATTTGTAAGTAAGCTTGCCGCCCGATTGAGAAATCAACGCAAAGCTATGCTCCGTATCGTCGGGCTCGGCAATGTTCACGTCGTTGTCGTCGGGTATTTCGCCGTTGCTGTAATCAGGCTTGTCCCCTCGTCCGCCGTTGCTATTCGGCGTACGGTCGTTACAAGCGGCACAAGTCGCGCCTATAACTAAGCAGCACAACACACTTATCAATTTTTTCAACTTCATTTTATTCACCTCTGATTTGAGCGTTGGGAATTATTCGCCTTACTATATCCAAGTACCGCGACAGCACAATGCTTTGCGGTGAGGACAGCGTTTTGCTCGGCACTGTGTCGCGCATCACAAACTTTTGCAAAAAGTATTTTTTTGCGCCTATTATCATTCGCGCCGCACCCTCTATGCTCTTTTCGTCAAACAGCTCGGTGACGACGGTGGTGCGAAATTCGTAGTCGGGTGCGGTATTCATTATTATATCTATGGAGCGCTCTATGCGCGTTATGTCAAACCGCTCCTGCGGCAATCCCGCCGATTCGGCGTAGCGCTCGGGCGAATTTTTTATGTCCATAGCCACGTAGTCCACAAGCCCCGCGTCGATGAGCGCTGCAAGCCTGTCCGGCAAGTACCCGTTGGTGTCCAGCTTGACCGAGTAACCCAAGCCTTTTATTTTGCGCAGCAGCCTGTCGAGGTCGGTGTACAGCGTGGGTTCGCCGCCCGTAACGCAAACGCCTTCCAACACGCCCGCGCGCTTAGTAAGAAACGCAAAAATTTCCGCCTCGTCGTAAAACTCTACGCCGCCGCCGAGTAGCTCACTGTTGTGGCAAAACGGACACCGAAAATTACACCCGTTTACAAACAGCGTGCACGCCGTATGTTCGGGATAATCAAGCAGCGTAAGCTTTTGTATTCCGCATATCTTAACGTATTGCTCCACGGCCCTTTTCCTTTATATAATATATTGTAATTATACAAGACCGAAAAGCGTTTTGTCAATTTAATTTCTCGTTCTTAATTGTTCATATTCATTCTTAATTTATCATTCTGCATTCTTAATTTTGAAATAGGATATGCTCGCCCTTAATCATGGGATATCTCACCAACGCGGTGCCGTCAAGGTTGACCTTGTTCATATCCACTGCGGTTATTTGGCGGTTATCGTAGCTTGTGTAGTACAGCACGCCTTTTTCAACGTTATAGCACGTTGTATAGATAGTCGTTTCGCAATGCCCGTTGTCCATAATGCAACTGCCCCGTGTTTGGTCGACCGCGCCGAGAATGTGAAAAAACTGGCTAACGCTGTGCTCGCAGTCCTCGCACACAGGCGAATTGAGCGCGGTAAACGCCGCGCGCACAAACCGCGACTGCGACGACAAATCCCCGGGGAGCCCGAGCGCACCCATGCCTCGGCTGTACTTGTCAAAGCTGAGTTTATCGGAAAATCCGACGGTGGGCGGCTTGGGCGTAAGGCTCATGTAATTATTCAGGCAAAATATTTGCGTGGGGAAGGGCGGATTATTGGTAAGCACGCCCACCTCGTTGTCGTACACATGCATTCCGCCACGATCGCACTCCACCACGATAGCGGCGGATTTGTCGGCAATCATCCAGTGCAGCTCGGATGCGGGCAGGCTGTCGCTAAACGGCACGTCGGTCAGGTTTATGCGGTCGAGCAGTCGCTTGGCTTGCTCGACGGTTGCGCACTGACAAAGTATCCACGGAATAAACTCGAAGGTGGCAACGTTATCCTTTCCGCACTCGGGCTTACAAAACGCAGCATTGCCCACAAAATTGAGCCCCGCCATGGCAAGCCCCTTGTCGTTGCAGGCGTCGTAGTACAGCGGCGTGCCGTCCACCACGTACGCCACGCCAAGAATGGCGTGGTACGCAGGAATAGTGCCCATCTCGCGGAAGCACAGCTTGCGCCGCCGCGGCGTTATTACTATCTCCTCTTTGTACGAGCAGTCGTTGTCGAGCGTACGCCCGAAAAAGAAATTATTGGAATTATACTTTAATGCCGTGCACATAACATTCACTCCTTTCTAAAAAATATACGGGTGTTCAACTCCCAATAGATGCACCCGACAACGGGCTGTTTTTGGCTCTATCTACGTTAAACTCGCTCGTAGTAGTACCAACTACAACTTCGCTCGTTTGCCTTGATATAGCCTAAAAACAGCTCCGTTTCGGGCGCGAAGCGTTTTTACGAGGCAAATCGCGAGGATAGACGTGCAAAACGGAGTGCAGTCGTACCCTTGGCGGTACGTCAAACGACGCTTTGCGCGTATAGACCGCGATTTGCCCGTAAAAATGTATCGACTGGGGTTGAACACCCGTACGGGTGTTCAACCTCGGTAGATACACCCGTATGGTAAGCAAACCAATAATAATTTATGCGGTATAGACTAAAAAGTCTACTTATTTTTCCAAACGATCTTGATTGTCCGTTGACGGCTGTTCCTGCACCGCAGGGCTTTGCGCGTTTGCGCTCTGATCGGGCGTTATGCGCTGCTGCTTGCCGTTAAGCTTGACTTTTCGCCACAAGCCCCATACAAAAGCGCCCATGCCGATTACAGCGAACAGTATGACCATGGCGAGATCGATATAAAATCCGTTATGGAACTCTTCGTCTATTTCCATAAGAATACGGAACGCCTCGACAGCCGATAAAGTTCCGCCCGCCCTACTTGCTATAATTCCAGCACCGACAATGTACGTAATAACAACGGACGCGACCAAACACACAAGGGATGTCGCAATAACTATCACTATCATTACGCCGTTGGGTTTTCCGCCGAACTTGGTATAAAGGAACGCGCCCAGCCCTACCGCCACAATGCCGGACAGAGCCGAAACAAAACCTATTAGGTAGAACAGCGCGACGGTTAACCCGCCCGCTACTCCGCCGATAAGCGCGCCCAAAAAGCCGCGGAGTATACGATTGGGTTTGTTGTTAAACTGCTCGTTTTGCGCGTCTATCAGTGTGTTTGCCGCGGCGACGCAGTCGTCATCCATAGTTACGTAAAAGCCCGAAACGTTGCACTTTTTGCCCTCGCCGTTAAGCGGCTTGCCGCAGTGCGGGCAGTATTCCGCACCGAGCGCACCGTTGGCGTTGAGCATGCCGAGAACCCAGTCGAGTATGCTCGGCAAACGCTTGACAAGCCGCCCGATTGTCAAATCGGTAAGCGCCAGCGTCAGCCCGAACTCGGTCATGCGCTTTACGCCCCTTATGTCGGAGCGGTTGGCCAAAGCGCCTTCTACCGCCGAGCGCACAATAGCGGTAGCGTAGCAAGATATATGCAAGCGCAACGACGTGTACATATCTCCCGAAGCGCTTATCTCGTAGCCGTTTTTAACGCCGTATACGGTGTTCTTGTCGGTTGCGGTCAGTCCGTATTCGACAAGACATTTTTCTATCTTTTTGTTCATAATGACTCCTATAAATTACTGCTATATTATATATTACATTTCAAAAACCGAAAAGTCAATAAAATTTTTAAAAAAGAAAAGACCGAGTCGCCAAAATACAGAAACTCGGTCTTTTGTGTTGTTAGTTGGTTAGTTAGTTGTTGTGTCGGGCATAGGTATCATTATGGTGGCGGAATCGCCCGTAATAACGTCGGGCAGCTCGCCGTTCCACTTGGACAGATACTCGATATATTTGAGGTACTCAGCGATTACGGCGATTTGCGCCTCGGTCTTGCCCTCGAAATCAATCTCGTATTCCGCTTCGGTAACGACGTTTCCATTCTCATCCGTCGTTGCCGCGGTCACTTCCTTAACTTCAAACCCGAGCATACGCGCAACTTCGAGCGATTTAAGCTTGGTGGCACGCGCTTCGGCTTTGGCGATAGCTACCTGCGCTTTGGCGTCGCCTTCCGCTGCGGCAATGCGCGCTTGGGCGTTGAGCTTGGCAACCTCCAACTCCGCTTCCGCTTTGATTTGAGCGACCTTAGCGGCGGCGTCCGCTTCTATCTTGGCCTTCTCGGCCTCGTACTCTGCCTTCTTTTGTTCCTGCTCGGCTATCATCTTTTGCTCGACGGTCTGCTCGAACGCGTCCGAAAAGTCGATGTTGGTAAGAACCGCAGTGTTGATTGTTACATAGTAGCTTTCCGAAATCGCGCCCTTAATAGCCTCCTCGACTTTGGGCGAAATGCTCGCACGCGTTTCGATAATGGTCATTGCCGAATCGCTTGACAAAACGGACTTTGCGCGCTCGATGGACACGCTGCGGATTTTAGCGGACAACGCTTCCAGCGAGCCGTAGGTCGTGGCTATCTCTTTGACCTTGCCGGTATCTATCTGATACTGTACGGTCATGCAGATATCCATTGTTTGCGCGTCCTTGGAGTACGCGTTGTCGCGAATGTCCAGCGTTTGCACCTTTGCGTCGTACATATCGTACTTTTCGGTAATCCAAAAATCAAAGTACGTGCCGGCGGTGCGCACCTCTCTTATCTCACCCAAGTGTTTTACCACTGCTATTTCGCCCGCATTGACGGTGTGAAAGCTGCCGGGGATAAAGAACACCAACAGCGCAAACACTACGCCACAGCCCAAACCGACCCAGCGCAAAATTTTCCACAGCGGTTTTACCTCGCCCTCGCGCGGAACTACGCGATTACCCGCGCGCACCGTTTTGCTCGTCTTTTTTGTGGCGAGAACAAACGCGACTACGCCGGCTACCATAATCACCGCGAAAAGCAGTCCCAAAACTACACCGATTGCCATAATTACATATTCTCCTTTTATGTATATTCTCTTGCGGGGCGCCCCGCAAATTACAAATATATATTACCACATACATTAAAACTTGACAATACGATTTGCATGCATTTTTTGCAAAATACTTGTAATTTTTACAAGTAAAAGGCGGACACTCATTTACGTCCGCCTTTGTATGTGACTATTAAGTTTATTTGGCGATTATGCTTTCGCCTGTCATTTCCTCGGGCTTTTCTACGCCCATAATGTCGAGCAGTGTGGGAGCGACGTCGCAAAGCGCCTTGCCGTCTTTAAGCTTGGTGCCCAAATACTTGTCGCCCGCGATAACAAGCGGAACAACGTTGGTGGTGTGCGAGGTGCAAGGCGATCCGCCCTCAAACTTCATGACTTCGGCATTGCCGTGGTCGGCGGTAACAATCGCCGTGCCGCCGCTTTTCCAAACGGCTTCCACTACCTTTTTCAAACACTGGTCAACGGCTTCCACCGCTTTGACCGCGGCGTTCATAACGCCCGTGTGTCCTACCATGTCACAGTTGGCAAAGTTGAGTATAAGCACGTCCTTACCGCTTTCCACCTGCTCCACCGCTTTGTCGGCAACCTCGTATGCGCTCATTTCAGGTTGAAGGTCGTAGGTAGCAACCTTGGGACTGGCAACCAACACACGCGTTTCGTTGTCGTTGGGTTTTTCCACGCCGCCGTTAAAGAAGAAGGTTACGTGCGCGTACTTTTCGGTTTCGGCAACGCGCGCCTGCGTGTAGCCCTTTGCCGCAAGGTATTCGCCCAACGTGTTCTTTAAATGCCGCGGCGGGAACGCCGTCATTATGTTTTTGAGCGTAACGTCGTACTGCGTCATGCCGACGTAAGTAATCTTTTTGTATCCGCCCATGCGCTCGAAGCAATCAAACTCCGGCTCGGTTATGGCGCGGGAAATTTGACGAGCGCGGTCGGCACGGAAATTGTAGAATATCATGCCGTCGCCCGCGTTCAAACCTTTGTAGTCGCCTATCACGGCAGGCTCGACAAACTCGTCCATCGTGCCTGCGGCGTAGCTGGACGCTATCGCCGAATCGGCGGTGGAAACATGCTTGCCCGACGCGGCGAACACCGCGTTGTAGCCGCGCGCAACGCGCTCCCAGCGGTTGTCCCTATCCATATAATAATATCTGCCGACAACGGTCGCTATCGCGCCAACGCCGATTTCTTTAATCTTTTGTTCAAGCTCGCGTATGAACGCCCTGCCCGAATCGGGCGGCACGTCGCGGCCGTCGGTAATGCAATGCACGTACACCTTTTTCACGCCGCGCGCCTTGCACAGTTCGAGCAATGCGTAAAGGTGTGTGTTCATGCTGTGAACGCCGCCGTTGCTGAGTAAGCCCACCAAGTGCAGTGCCGCGCCGTCCTTGGCGTTGACTGCGTCGATAACCGCATTGAACGCCGCGTTCTTGCCGAACGATCCGTTCTTGATGGCGTCGTCAATGGTGGTAATGTCCTGATACACAACCCGACCTGCGCCGAGGTTGAGGTGTCCGACTTCGCTGTTGCCCATTTGCCCTTCCGGCAAGCCCACTGCGTAGCCCGACGCGTTGATATACGTGAGCGGGTACTTATTCATGAGCATATCGATAAACGGCTTTTTAGCCTTTTTTACCGCGTTGCCGTAGTCGTCGGGGTTGTGACCGAATCCGTCAAGAATGATAAGTGCATTCATTATTTTAACCTCTTGGTAAATTACAAAGTGTATATACTATATTATTTAGCCGCATTGACTATATATGCAAAATCGTCCGGTTTTAAGCTTGCGCCGCCTATAAGTCCGCCGTCGATTTGCGGCTGCGCCATAAGTCCGTCGACGTTTTTCGCGTTCATGCTTCCGCCGTACTGAATGCGCATACCGTCGGCGATTTTTGCGCCGTACAGCTCTTTTACGACCGAGCGGATATATCCGATTGTTTCGTTAGCCTGCTCGTCGGTAGCCGTCTTGCCGGTGCCGATAGCCCAAACGGGTTCGTACGCTATAACGACCTTTGCGGCGTCCTCGGCGGTTATGCCCTCGAATGCGCCCACGACCTGCGTGCGGCACACCGTTTCGGTCTTGCCGCCCTCGCGCTCGGCGAGCATTTCGCCCACGCACACAATGGGGTTAAATCCGTTTTTAAGCGCCTGAACAAGCCGAGCGTTGACCGTCTTGTCCGTTTCGCCGAAGTACTGACGGCGTTCGCTGTGTCCGATAATAACGTAGGTCGCGCCCGCTTCTTTAAGCATCGCCGCGGAAATCTCGCCCGTAAACGCGCCGTTGTCCGCCCACGCTATATTTTGCGCGCCAACCGCAATGTTGGTGCCTTTGGTAAGCTCTGCGGCAAGCGCAATATCGGTAAACGGCACGCACACCACCACGTCGCACTTGGCGTCCGTTACTTTGGGCGCAAGCGCGGTTATGAGTTCGCGGCACTCCGCCGCCGTTTTGTTCATTTTCCAGTTTCCCGCAATGATGGGCTTTCTCATAATACTGTTATGCCTCCTATCAGCACAATTTTATTGCTCGGCGCAACGCGCCGTTATATCATTATTTATTGTCGCATTCTATCTTTCGGTATATTCCGAGTGCCGCCGCCACCGAAGCGTTGAGCGAGTTTATTTTGCCGCGCAGCGGCAGTGACAGCACGCCGTCGCAAAGCTGTTTTGTAAGCCGCGACACGCCTTTGCCCTCCGCGCCGACAACTAATGCTACCGCACCCGAAAGATTTGCTTTGTAAATGTCCTCGCCGCCCATGTCGAGTGCGTACACCCACACGCCGCGGTCTTTTATTTCGCGTATGGCGTCGTTTATGTTGACTACCCGCGCGACCTTAACGTATTCCGCCGCGCCCTCTGCCACCTTGATTACGGTGTCGGTTACGGCGACCTGCCTGTTCTTGCCGATTATTACGCCGTGAACGCCGCCGCACTCGCAAGAGCGAAGTATACTGCCGAGGTTGTGCGGATCCTCAATTCCGTCGGGGATGACTATGAACGGCTGCTCGTTTCGGCTTTCCGCCAAGACAAAGATGTCGTCTATATCGCAGTATTCAAAGTCGGATGCGTAGCCGATACAGCCCTGATGCACAGCGCCGTCCGCCGCCCTGTCCAAGCTTTTTTTGTCGCAAAACCTATACGGTACGCCCGCGCGCTTAGCGAGCGTAATTATCTCGGTGGTGCGCTCGTCCGCGCTTTCGCGTAGCTCTATGCGGATAAATCCGCCGCCGCTTTTAAGCCGTTCGATAACGGCGTTTTTGCCGAAAATTTTTATATCCTACCGCCGTCTATTTGTTATCGGGATTTATGCTTTGCAGCATTTCGCCATGTTGCTTTTTTACTTCCGCAGCCTTGCCGCACGACTTGGCGCCTTCGGGACAGCGCCCGCGCAAGCACCCGGGACCGCAGTCACGGAAAAGATTGGGCGCAACCTTGACCGCCTCGCCAAGCATCATCCACGCCACGGCGCGAATTTCCCACTGCGCACGGTTGCAGCAGCGCAATTCGAAAAAGTGCATAAGCTCGCGCGCGTTCATAGTAACTATCATTTTGGTTTCGCATGCGTTGGGCAGGATAAACCGCGCGTCTTCGTTGGACGATTCGCCGTGACCGAGCGCGCTTTGCCAGTCGTGGTACCAGTCCATAATGGTAGCCATTTGCCCTTCGTACCGCGCGACCGCCGCCGCGCCCATGGCTTCTATCGCGGGCGGAATAATATAGTTAAACGCGTCCTCGGACACGTACCGCTGCGACCGCACCGAAAACGACGCTATCCTGTGCCGCGTAATTTGCGCCAAAAACGCGCGCGACACGCCTTCTATCGAAAACGTGAACGACGCATGCTCAACCGGCGACAAGTGCCCCATATCCATAAGACGGGATATGAACTTGCTATTGTCCTTTGCTAAAATGTTTTCCGTCAAATCGTCCAGCTCTTTGTCCGAATAGCAAAGCCTTGCGGCAAGCGCAACCGTCGCTTCGGGATCGGCTGTGTAGCGTATCAATTTAACCTTGGGTTTGACTTGCATGATCGTTCCTTATTTATACTGCCGACAAAACGGCAAATGTGTATTGCTTGTTACTTACGGCAGCTTATGCGCAAACCGATTTGTACGCACTGCTCCAACAGCTCGCGTTCGCGCTCGGCGTTACCCGACACATGCACATACCCAATAACCGCTTCAAGCGCCGTAGCCTTGTGGTAATCGTCGGGCGAAGCCGTCTTGGCGCGTGAATGTAGGTGCGCGTTTTTGGCGCGCCGCGCAATATCCGCCTCGTCGGGGTTTAGCGCGTTAGCCTTGGTAAGCTCGTCCAGCACGGCGGCTTGGCACTTTGCGTTGACCAGCCGCGACGCCGCGGTGTGCAGCGTTCCCACAACACCGTCGCTCGCCGCCGTAACGTATTCCCTAACGTACAGCGTATGAACGGCGTCGCCTATAAACGCCAGCCCCACGGGCGTCAGCCTTTGCACAGTCGCGTTTTCCACATAATCATTATACCTTTTGTCGAAAAATAAGTCAAACATTTTGGTATACGTATGCTCCTTTTGTGTACGGCATTTTGCCCGACAAGATTTTAAGCATTAAGTCAAAAAAATACTTGAATTATACAAATCTGCATGATATAATGTATATAGTAATCAATAATAGAGGAATAGCATGACTAAAACCGTTTCTTTTAAATGCGCCAAATGCGAAAAGACCCATACCTTTACGATAGGCGCGCAGGACATGCCGATGCTGCAAGACGCAATGGCAAAGATGCCCGAGCGCGACGCGGATAAGCTGCTCGAAGCAGTCAACCGCATGCTTATGAACAAAAACGAGGCGCAACGCACGGCGTTCATGATGAACAACGCCGACGCCCTGTCGATGATAAATTACGACGTATGCGCCCAGTCCATAAACCTGTTCGACGCGGAAGATATCCGCAAGATCTACGGCAAGTACACGCAGGAGCAAATAGACAGGCTAAACAAGAGCATGGGACTGTGGGCGGCTGCAGGAATGACAGAGGGCTTTATGGCGTTCAACTGCATATTCTATTGCAGAAAGTGCAAAAAGCTGACGCAGGGCATGTTCTTAAAAGTGCGCTCGGTAGAGGACAAAAAAGAACGTACCTTCCTTTACACCCCCAAATGCCCCCACTGCAACAGCGACCTCGCTTTGGTAAACGACGCAAATATGGGCTATATGTTCGACGGACTGACCGCCCGCGCGCCCTGCCCCGACTGCGGCGGCAAAATATCGGTGGTGGACGTCCGCTTCAAACCGTAAACAAAAACGAATAATTCAAAACGGCGCATAACGAATATGCGCCGTTTTTGTATGCCTGATTTACAAATCAATATTATCCGCGTTTTGCAAAATAAATTCTCTTGTATACACCTTTGGCAAATCGGAATCGCGCAGCCTCGCCCAAAACAAGCTTGCCGCCTTGAACCTATCCGCAAAACGCGCGGTGTAATTG
>JAIEBI010000068.1 GCA_029070965.1 Clostridiales bacterium | reverse complement strand
GTATCCATATACTGCCGATCTTTTCCGTCGGCGGACTGGAAGTAGCTGCCTATCTTGGTAGCAGTCGCGCCAGACGGCTTGACTGTAAAATACCCCGCAGCCGGAACGTCGGATACGCTGCCTATCTTGCCTGACAAATAGCACTGGTAATACTTGTCGCCGCTTTGGTATTGGAACGATTTTTCGTATATAACGTAGTTTATTGTCACTCTATCGGGGAAACTACGCTTGATGTTGATAACCTCGACGTCGGGAAAAGCCTTTTCAACCTTTTGCTTGATTTCCGCCTCGTCCACAAAAAACATAGAACTGTTTTTCTTGATACCTGCCGCATTAATAATCTTTTTGTCGTACTCCTCTATTTGAGGATTGTCGTAATAGCTGTACGCGTCCACATGCCGAACAAGAAAAGTGGCGCCGCAAACGATAGCGAATATCACCAGCACCAACACCACTATTAATAATGTAATCAGCTTCTTGTTACGCATACATAGTAATTATAACAAACAACATTACAAAAATCAAGTATATATTAAATATTTAACATTGCTTTTATTCTATTTCCGTCCGAACTATATTCGCGCCCAGCGCGGTAAAAGACTGTTCTATGCTTTCGTAGCCGCGGTCGATATGTTCTGTGCCGTATATTTCCGTTTTGCCCTCAGCGGAAAGCGCAGCAATAACGAGTGCCGCTCCGCCGCGAAGATCGCACGCCTTGACCGCCGCGCCGTGCAGCCTTTTTACTCCCGCCACCACCGCTATCCTGTCCTTGACTGTTATATTCGCGCCCATTTTAACAAGCTCGGTCGTGTAGCCGAACCGATTTTCAAACAGGTTTTCCACTATCACCGAGCTACCCGTCGCCCGCGACAGCATTGCGCAAAACTGCGGCTGCATATCGGTGGGAAACGCAGGATATACGTTTGTTTCCAGCTTATGTATCGCCTTGGGTCTTCCGTCAGCGCAAATGCGCACCGAGCCGTTACGCACGGTCAGCTTTGCGCCCGTCTTTTTCAGTCGCTCGGTAATGCCGAACAAATGTTCGGGTACGACGTCCTTAACCGTCGCGCACCCACCCGTCGCCGCAACCGCCGCAAGAAACGTGCCGGCGCAAATCCTGTCCGGCATCGGCTTGTACGTGCAGCCGTGCAGCCTTTTAACGCCACGCACACGGATAATAGACCCGCCCGCGCCCGACACGTTGCCGCCCATGGCGTTTATAAAGTTTGCAAGATCAACAATCTCCGGCTCGCGCGCGGCATTGACTATCACCGTTTCACCGTCCAACAGCGCGCCCGCCATCATAAGGTTTTCGGTCGCGCCGACGGAAGCAAAGTCGAGGTTTATCACACCGCTTTTCATATCGCCGCCGTCGCAGCATATAACTCCGCCGTCGTCCTCTATTTTTACGGACAGTCCTTTCAATCCCGAAATATGTAAGTCTATGGGGCGCAATCCTATCTCGCAGCCACCGGGATGGCTTATGTATGCCCTTCTGCACCGCGAAAGAATGGAGCCCAGTATAAATATAGACGAGCGCAGTTTGCCCGTTAAATCGGCATTTATGACGTTTAGCGACACGTCGCGGCAACAAACGTGCAGATTGTCGCCGTCAAAGCTCGCACTGCAACCCAAATGCCGCATGATATTTATCATTGCGTCAATGTCCTTTAAGTGCGGACACTTTTCTATGACAATCGGTTCTTCAGTCAGGATACACGCCGCAATTATGGGGAGCGCCGCGTTCTTTGCCGTTTGAACGGAAATCTCCCCGCCTAGCGGGACCCCGCCTTGTACTACTAATTTTTGCATACACCACCTTCTGTCTTTTTCATTATATGTGTACGCAAGCGCGGGCGTGCAAAAGCTTTGCCGCCGTTATACATAGACAATATCCGTATTGTATATTCGACACAACAAAAAACCGTGCAAACCAATTTACGGTTGCACGGAAAACCCACTTGAATTACTTTATATTATGTGATATAATTCAAATGCAATTTATGAACAAGGAACAATCATGATTGAGTTAAGGAATTTTACAAACGCCGATATAGAGCAACTGCAAAAACACGAAGACGGCAAGCCGTCGCACGCTGACTGCGAAAGGCTTATCTCAACTTGGAATGAGAAAAAATACAACGGTAGTGATTTTGAAATGTACGCGGTTATAAACAACGGAAACATTGTCGGAAAAGCCTCGCTGTATGCACGGTCGGAGCATATTGTAAGCTGCGGAATAGAATTATATGCCGAGTTTCGCGGAAAAGGCTACGCCACTGCCGCATACCCTATTTTGCTTGCGTTGGCAAAGCAAAAAGGATTTGCAATAGCCGTGGCGCAAGTTTTGGCAAATAATTCCGCAAGCATAGCTCTACATAAAAAAGCGGGCTTCGAAGCGGAAGATTATACATACACCAACCGAAAAGGCAACCAAGTATACTACTTTATAAAAGCATTATAAAGCACGAACAAAAACTAAAACAAACGGATTTTTATCATTTAATCGACGGTGAAACCCGTCCATTCAATATGGTTATATTCCATTACGTCGGTTGAACGCGTCATGCCGATTTTTTCGTAGAACTGAATTGCACCGCTGTTTGCACAAGTGTACATTGCTATATTTTTCTCACCGCCTGCTAACTCGTGCATCTTTCTCACCAATGCTTTGCCGACGCCTTGCCCGACGCTACTGCGCACAACGCCCAAATCGGTAATAAACAACCAATACGCAAAATCGGTAATACCAAAGCACACGCCGATTATTTCACCGCTTTCATTTCTTGCCACCAAACTTATCGAACATTTGCTTACCAAAGTTTCTATACGCTCATTAAATCTTTCTTTGGGATACTGCGAACCTAAATCAGACTTTTTTAAAAACGCAATATATTCATCAGCCGTCAAGCGTTCTTGTTTAATCGTATACTCCATTATTACCTCATACAATTTATGTTTATTTTGTTATAGCCCACAAGTAACAATCGACAAGAGTATCATTTTTGAACATACTGAATTTTTTGTGTATGCCCTCGCATTGCATACCTATTTTTTCCATTACCCTGCCGCTCTTTTTGTTTTGAACATGGTGCGTCGCTTGTATGCGCTCATAGCCGACGGCAAACAAATACTTTAACACGCTCTTTGCGGCTTCGGGCATAATGCCCCTTCCCCAATACTCGTCGCCTATTACCCAACCGAGTTCGGCACAGCGTTTACGTTCGTCCTTGGCGCAAACGTCTATACAGCCTATTACCTCATTTGTTTCCTTCCACACGATAGCCCAACAATATGTATTTAGTTCATCGTAATTGGGCAAAACAACGCCCGTAAGATAGCTTTTTGTGTCCTCGACGGATTTATGAGCATCCCAAGATAAAAACTCAGTCACTTTTTCTTTGCTGCAATAGTTATCGTACATATTTTGAGCGTCCGTCAACCCAAACCGTCGTAAAATCAATCTTTCGGTTTCTATCGTTTGTGTGCCTATATGTTCCATAATCGCTACTTTATCTCTCCTATTAAAAGATAGCTTATTATATCACTTATACATATTTATTTCAAGTGTATAAACACAACAAATGCAGCGATATAGTTTAGATTTCGCCTATCTATATCTCTCCCATACATCGAAATGCTTTATCATTCTCGTGCCTTTATAGCATGTAAACTCGAACGTTTCAAATAAACATTTGTCAATTACATGTCGGCGTGTTTTCCTGTCATTACCTAAACACTTGGGTAACACGTACAAATACTTTTTATGGTTAGTCCCTACAAATATAATCGCTATCATCAAAGTACCAATCTTTGAATAGTAGTAAGCAATAAAACGCACGTCTTTACATTCTATCTTGACCGTTTCCTCACTTCCCAACCGAATACGATTCAGTGAGCGCAAAATGGTTAAATTCCTTATAAGCCTAAAAGCACAAACAATAATAAAGATAGACATAAACGGCGTCACTACAAACATAAGCAAGTCGTAAGAATCAGTACGCTCTTGTGTACATCCAATTACTACGCACATTATCAACCCGACAAAACAAGCCACAAATATTTCAAGATAGTACCGTATAGAATCTTTCATCTCCTTTTTTTGCGCAGCAAGAATATACATAGAATTTGCTGTATACGCAGATTTAATTTCGGATTTTGTACGCGGCATGATTTCTCCCTTATCTACTATCAAATCAATATTATAATATCCTACCCCACAAATTACCGTCAATGCAAAATCCATGTAGTAATTACAACTAAGTTGCAAAAATTGCAAGCACAGTAAAAGACCGCGATAGTGTCTATCACGGTCTTTTGATTACTTTTAATTATTAGTCCTCGTCCTTGTTGCCGTTGAGCCTTGCGCGGAGCTTGTTGAGTACAAGCTGATTGGCGAGCCTACGGACTTTGTCGGAAGCTTCCGTTTCCGCTATGGTGTTGAATTCGTGCGGCAGTATGTCGCGCAAAATTTCGTCCACCCTGTCCTCGCTTACGCCGCCGTCGCCTAACTGCTCGACAAGCTGTTCCATTATCAGCTTGTTGGCGACCTGCTTGGCAAGCCTATCGGCTACGTCCATCGTGTCGGCCGTTACGGTGGGATTAAGCGACATATCGCTATCGCCACCGAGCAAGCCCGCTTGACGGTCGATAAGCGCTTCAAACTCGTCCTTTTCGGGTGCGGGAGTATTGATAACTACCTCGTCGACCTCCGGCTTAGCCTGCTTTTGCGCCGCGGGTTTTCTGCCACGTTTTTTGCCGGTACCCGTACTTGCAGTGCTCGTTCCACCCGTCTTAACGGAATTCTTTTGCCCGGGCTTTCTGCCCCGCTTTTTGCCGGTACCTGTACTTGTCGCAGGCTTCTTTTCGGGCTGGTCGGGTTCCATTATTCCGGCTATCTCGTTAAGCTGTTCCTTCAAGTCGGACAGCGAGTCCGAAAGGTCGGAGTCGGAATTGAGGTCGCGTACTCTTTCGCGTTCGGCAAGCACAGTTATTTCATCACGGAGCCGCGATATAGCGTCGAGTATAAGCGCGTTTTCTTGGCTGGGTTTTTCCTTGCTGAGTTCTTCCCTAAGATCGGCAAGCTCGGCAAGTATGGTTTCGTTGTCGGACGCATTGCCCGTTTGCGACATTACCTCGCGCAGCTTGGCAACCTCTTCCGCTACAGCGTCGCTGGACGCGATTTCCGCTTTGAGGCTTTCAATCTCGTCGGTAATCTTTGTACCTGCGTTTTGCGTGAGGTACTGGTTTTGACGTTCCAAAAGGTGCGCCATTTCCGACATAAAGTTGAGCGTAGTAAGGTCGGCGTCGCGCTGGTTGGCCATATCGGTGCGCAGCACGGCGAGCTCTTCCAAAATTCTGTTGTTGGTTGCGTCGTTGCCGAGCGCCGCAACTTTATCCGCAAGCGCCTCGAACACCGCATCGCGCTTGTCGATAGCCGCTTTGAGCTTGGCAAACTCGTCGGAAATTGCTTCAATGTCGCTTGCAGAACCTGCCGAAGATACTTGGTCGCGGAGGGACGCAATCTCGTCGAGAATAATATTGTTGTAGCTTTCGTAATTGGATTCGCCCGAAGCGGGATCGTTTACGTTAGCCATACTGATAGCGAACAACTGGTCGCGGAGCGACTGAATTTCAGCCATAAGCGTGTCGTCCGACTCGGTGTCCGTTTCGCCAGCAATGCGCTTTACGTCCTCAATCTGCTCACGCAGCGACTGGAACTCGTCGCGCAATGCCAAAATCTCGCTCATAACGCCGAGGTCGGGCTCTTCCTTCAAGGACTGAACGTCCGCCTTGATAGCCGTTACGTCCTCGGCGACGCCCATAAGACTGTCGGGCGACGCGAGCATAGATTTGATTTCTTCCAGCTCGTCCCTGAGCGACTGAACCTCTACGTTGCCGCCGCTTTCCGCCGCTACCGTGGTGAGCGAACGGAGCTGCGCTATTTCGTCGCGTATCTCGCCCAGCTCGCCTGCCAGTCCGTACTGTCCGCTTTGTGCAGCAAGCATGTCGCGTATATCCTGCAAAGCCTGTTCATCCAGTCCCGCAGTCGCCTGAACAGGCGTCGCTTGAACTGCCGCAACTTGTTCTTTAAGTCCGCGAATTTCTTCGATGAGCGCGGCGTACATTTCGCTGCCATCTGCCGCCGCAACGGGAGCAGCAGGTACAGACATTTCGCGGATAAGGTCTTTAAGCTCGTCTATTTGTACGGCAAGCACGTCTGTGCCGTCCGCCTTTAACTGCTCGTTCTCGGCGCGGAGCGCTTCGATTTCGGCGCGCATTTCCGCCATCTCCGCCGCATAATCGACGGGCGCCATATCGGCAAGAGCGGTCTTGATATCCGCCATTTCGGCTGCGAGCGCGTCGAAGCGGTCGGCAAGCGAGCCAGTTGCCTCGCCTGTTTCCTCGGCTACCGTGGCTTCCTGAACAAGCTTGATTTCTTCCAAAGCCGCATTGACGGCATCCAGCTGTTCAAGCACGGGCGTAAGGTCTACCTCGGCGGTTACGGGTGCGCTTTCTTCATAAGTTTCCGTTGTCGCTTCGGTATTGGTCGCCGCGTTGCTTCTCAATTCGTCAAGCACGGCGCGGATATCTTCCACTTGCTCGGCGATTGCGTTAAGTCTATCGCCGCCCAAGCTCTCTTCTATTCTATCGATATCGCCCTTGAGGTTGATTATTTCGTCGAGCACTACGTTAAGCTCGTCAACGTTGGCGGGCGCATCTTCCCCGTCTCCGCTTGCGATTGTCGTCCTGCGGCTGACAAGGTCTTTAAGCTCGTCTATATTCTCGTTAAGCGCGGTTTGGTCGGCACGCAGTGCGGAAAGCTCGTCAAGGACGTTCAGCATATCCTCGGAGCTTTGCGCCACTTGCTCGGTCGGCTCTGTTTGAGGTTCGGCAGCAGCGCCCGTAGCGTTAAGCACCTCGTCCTTGAACGCAAACACCTCGTCGCGCAAAGACACTATCTCGTTGAGTACAAGATTGATTTCGCCGTCGGTTGCTTCCGAGCCGCCGTCGTCGCCTACGGGAAGGTTGGCAATATCCTCTCGAAGCGCGCGGATTTCGTCCAGTATGTTGCCCGAAGATATGGCGGCAAGCTCGTTCTTGATAGATTCCAGCTCGCCCGAAACCTCGTCCTGATCGACTATACGCGCAGCTTTGATGTCCTCGCGCAAGGACAAAATCTCTTCAACGGTATCGTACTCGGACGACGAATCGAGTTTTTCCTTAATCGACGAAAGTTCGGAAATAAGCGCCTGCATATTGTCCGAATCGAGCTGATTTTCGTCAGCCTGTTCGTCCGCTTCGGCAAGCTTTGCTTCCAACGCCGACTGCAATTCGGCAATTTGTGCGGAAATTTGATCGATAGTCGCAACGTTTACGTCATTTAAGGCTTGAGTTGCGCCTTCGATATTACCCAAGCGCTCGCGGATTTCGGCGATTTCACCCAAAAGCGCTTCGCGGGTTTCTCCGTCGATGCCGGACGCGGACATATTTTCGTCCAGCGTGTTGATATGGATTTCTTCTCTTATGCCACTTACCGCGTCGATAATATCCTGCTTGTTAGCTACGGCAGTTTGCTCGTATTGCTCGATTTTTTCAAGCACGAGCTTGATATCCTCAGCCGCAAGGTCTACCGATTCGCGGAGCACGGTTATCTCATCGATAACAGGCTGGTTGTCGGCGGGATTTTCGACAAGTACGGATACGTTTTCGGCAAGTGCATTGACCGATTCGATAAGCGTGCTTACGTTTTCACGTATAAGCGCAACGTCGTCCGCTTGCGGCATTGTTGCAAGCGCGTCGAGTGTGGCAAGCGTGTTGTCGCGCGTTACCACCACGTCGTCCGACTGCGGCATAAGCGTGAGCGTGTCGAGTATGGCGTTCAAGTTGTCGCGTATAATCGCAAGCTCGTCCGCAGCGGTATCGCTTTCATCATAGCTTTGTTCGGTCTCGGCCGTCGGCGTTTCGAGCTTTTCGAGTATGCTGTTTAACTGCTCGGTTATGGGCGTAAGTGCGTCGAGCGCGGAAGTAGCCGCGTCGCGTGCCGCCACAACATTTTCGCCAATGGTGTTTACGTTATCGTTGATTACGGCAAAGTTGTCGTTGACTGCGACAAAGTTATCGTTGATGACCGCAATGCTGTCGCTTGCCGCGGCAACGCTGTCGGTAACGGCATTGAGCGCGTCCGACACGGACGCTACGTTATCCGATATAGTGGCTACGTTATCGCCTATCGTTGTGACGGATTCCTTGGTTGTAGCGGTATCATCGGCAATCGTGTTGATTAACGATACCCTCGCCGCTATTTCGTCCATATAGTCGATAAGCTTTTCGGTGTCTTGAACGGCGTCCGCCGCGTCGGGAATTTGCTCGCTTTCCGCAATGGCAAGCTCGGCTTGCTCGCGCAGGAACGCGATGTCGTCCAACAAACGCTGTCTATCGGACGTTGCCGATTCGGTGTTGACCGTAGCCGAATCGATATAAGCGTTTACGTCGGCGCGGAGCTGTTCGATAGCCTCCGCCGTGGGCGACATAAGAAGAGCGTCCGATACGCCTATAAGCGAATCCTTAAGGGATTGCGTTTCGGCAAGAATGTCGGCTTTGGCGGCTTCTATCGCGTCAAGCGTAGCAGTGCCGTCGGTACCGTCGCCCAACTTGCCTATAATGTTGGATTCAGATTCGATAATTACGTTGGTGACGTCCTCGTACAGCTTGTCAAACTGCGCGTTAATGTCGGTCATCAGCGTGGTGACTTGCTCGGTAAGCTGTGCAGTGAAATCCTCACTGCCGCCACCCGTCGTCTGGTTAAGCTCGGTACGCAAGTCGGACAGATTGTTGAAGAACGTTTCGTAATCGTCCAATTTTGCGCGGATATAACCGAGGTCGTCGAGCATTATCTGACGTTCCTCTTCCGTCATTCCTGCTTCGCCGTCCGTCATTGCACCGCTTTCCGTCGCTTGCTCGACGATAGGCTGTTCCTGCAATTTTTCGGACATATCGACAAGGCGATTTGTTATATCCAAATAGTTATTGCGAAGCTCCTCCAATGCACCGGCTAGGTCGTTGTTGCCGGTAGCGTTTTCCAGCTTGTTTTTAAGGTCGTCCACGGCATACAGTATTTGCTGCAATGCCGCTTCGTCAACGGACAACTCGCCGTCTTCCGAAGTGGGTATAATTGTCGGCGTCGGTCTATCCATAACCGCCGATTTAAGATCGGCAAGCTTGGTAAACAGCGTTTCGTCGTTTTGAACGTGCGCGGGCTTGTAAGCTTTGGGCAAGTCAAGCTCGGGCAAATCCAAAATATCGGCAACGGTGACTTCGACAAGTCGCTCCACCATTTCCTTAACTGCCGATTTATCGCCGTTCTCGTCGAGCAATGCCGTTGTAATCTCGCCTACTGAGGCGGCGTTTTCCGCCTCGTACTGATTGTCTTGAAGGGTGTTGAGCGCCTCCACAAGGTCGGGCAAGTAGTCGCCGTACGACTCTACGTTGGCATCCGCAATCTTATTTACAAGATTGAAAAAGCGGTCGGCGCTGTCGCGCATTGCCGACGTGATAGTGGTCATACCGCGCTCGGCGCAAAATTCCGCTACGGCAGCAAAAGACTGCTTGTTGAGCGGTTGAGCGCCCAACTCGTCGATAAGCGAGTTGGTTGCCTGAACCAAGTCGATGGCGTCAGGCTCGTTGCTGTCCGAAAGACGCTTTACGTAAGCATACAATGAATTGAGCTTGTCTTTATATGATGCGGTTTGCGAGTGAACATCGTATGAAACTTTTTTAAAGTCGTTTACAAGCTCGGAAATTGTTTGTGCGCGTTTAACGGCAGCCGGCGACGCATTGCCGATAGCCGTCTTTATTTCGTAAAGCTGGCGCAAAAGCTCGGCGGCGCCTACCTCCGCAACTGCGGGAGTGGTCGCAGCGGGCGCGGCAGCATTAGCCGCAGGCACAGGCGCGCCTTCCAGCACAGCCTTTAACGCCGCAATCTCGCCGGAAAGCTTGGTAAGGCTGCCGGTGTCCATGCTGTTTGCAGCTTTTTTCATAGACGAAACCGCGCCGTTAAGCTCCTTAACGGACGGCATTTCTTCCAACTGCTTTTTAAGCTGGCCTATTTCGTTTTGCACGCGCGCGTCAGTGTCGCGCATAGCACGCAAAATAGCCTCGTTAATCGAAAGTAGCTTGTCAATATCCAACGAAGATTTTCCGCCCTCAACGTTAGCCTGTTCTTGACCGACAGGCAGTTCACCTTGAGGGCTTGACCCGTTTTTTAGTAGGTCGTCGATCTTACTCTGCAACCGTTGGATTTCCGATTTGTACTGGGCTTCCGCAAACTTTTGGTCGCGCTGCATATCTTCCTTGATACGCGTAAGCTCCTTTTGCATCTCCAAGCTGCTCTGATTGCGAGCAAGCTCGTCACGCAAACGCGAAATCTCGTTGTACATTACAACCTCGCTGCCGGCAGGCGGAGCGGTAGGTTGATAAATGTATTGAGGGGGCATAATGGGCTGAGGCTGCTGCTGCGTAGCCGGTACCATTCCCCTCTTTAATTCGGCAAGCTCGTCAAGGACCTTGTTCAAACGGTCGTCATAGTAGTCGTCGTTGTAACCGTCGTCGTACTCTTCATCGCCGTAGTCTTCGTCGCCGTAATCCTCGTCGTACTCGTCGTCGTACTCTTCATCGCCGTACTCATCGTCGTAGCCGTCGTCGTACTCTTCGTCACGATCGATAACTTCTTCCTCTACGATTTCCTCATCGTCCAACGAAAAAGTCGTCTTGTCTTGGTTGTCCATAAATGTTCCTCGCATTTGTTATTTGTTTTTACACTTATTCCTACCGCTTATGCGGAATCGAATCGTTTGGGATGTAAGCCGTGCGCCTAACTGCGCCACTTTACCTTACCTCGGTCTTTTGGGACCGCCCGGTCTTGCACCCGGACGTGCCGGAGGCCTTGCGCCAGGTCTTGCACCCGGACGTGCCGGAGGCCGCGCACCAGGACGCGCACTTGCACCCGGTCTTGCGCCCGGACGTGCCGGAGGTCGCGCACCCGGTCTCGCGCCGGGTCTTGCGCCCGCACCGGGTTTGCGCTTGGGTATGCGGTTGACGCGCTCCGTGACCTTGCGAACAATACGTTGCGGCTTTTTGGCGTTTTCGGCTTTTAACCGCGCTATCTCGCCGCTGTTTTGAATATCGTCCATGGTCTTGTTGTAGAAATCCATAAGCTCGGTGGAACCGCGTTCGTCCTCGTCGAACGTGAGCTGCAAATTGTACAGCCGTTCGCGCAAGTTCTTGGCTTCCTCGTCGCTCTTGAGTTCCTTCATTTCGTTGCGAATGGCGATAATCTGATCCCTACGCAACGCAACCTTTTTGGCAATGGCGTCCGCGCGCTCGGCTTCCGCCTTTTGACGCGCCTCTTCTTCCTTGCGCTTGTTTTCTTCTTCCAAACGCTTGGCTTCCGCTTCCTCGTCGGCTTTGCGGCGCATTTCCTCGATTTCCTCTTGGGCTTTGCGCTTTGCCTCTTCGGCATCTTCCTCCGCTTTGCGGCGTGCTTCCTCGGCGTCCTCTTGAGCTTTGCGCTTGGCTTCCTCGGCGTCTTCCTCAGCCTTACGTTTGGCTTCCTCGGCCTCGGCAGCCATAGCCTCCTCAGCTTCTCTACGCGCTTGCTCGGCGGCTTCTATATCCGCTTTCGCCTTTTCCTCAGCTTCGAGACGTGCCTTCTCTGCACGTTCTACAGCTTCCTGCGCGTCGGCCTCGGCCTGACGGCGGGCTTCCTCAGCCTCCTCCTGCGCCTTGCGACGTGCTTCCTCGGCTTGCTCTTGCGCCTGCTGCGCGGCAAGACGGGCTTGCTCGGCTTCAAGCTTGGAACGCTCAAGCTGCTTTTTGAGGTTTTCCGCCTCTATCTTGGCTTGGTCCTTACTGATTAAACCGCTGCCCGAAGTGATGAGGTCGAGCGGGTTGGTGTTGTTGACAAACTCGTCAAACGACTTGCACGCTTGCTCGAAGTCCTCGTTAGCTCTGTCGAGATCGCCGCGCGCACGTTCAAGATGCTCGTCGTATTCCGCCTGAGCCTCCATCTTGCGCTTGGTGCCGTCGATATTGGTTTGCTCAAGCTTGGCTTTGAGTTCTTCCAGCTTGTCGGAAGTATCGCCTTGCGATACCATAAGCTCCAGCTTTTCGTCCTCGGACGCCGCTTCCATTTGAGCGTTGATATCGTCGAGAGCCGTTTGAGTTTGGGCAATCTCGTCTTCCAGCTCGGATATAGCCGACGCGACCTCCATGGCAATCATGGTAACGTCGTTGGCCGAAGCGGACAAGTCGTCGTACACGGCTTGGGCGTTGGCAACAGCCTTTTCCGCCTCCTCCTTTTCCTTTTCCTTGCGCGCCTTGACAAGCTCGAATTCTATCGCGCCCAAAACCTTGTCGTCCGCTTTGATAACCTCTTCCAGCGGAATCTCGTTTTTGGTGATAAAGTCGTTTGCCTTGCGGCGTTGCGAATTAAGCTCGATATTAAGGTCTGACTTTTGCTTTGTAGTCTTGGTGATTTCGCGTTCGAGCTCGGACAACCGAGAGTTGGCGTCGGAGATTTGAGCGTTGAGGTCGGCTATGATGCCGAAGTCGGTAGCGCCCAAAATTTGCGATTTGGCTTGTGCAACCGCCGATTTGAGCGATTCGCGCTCCTTGTCCTGTTCCACCTCCAACACGTCAATACGTCTAAGCTCGTAATCGGTATTGTTGACAGCCTGCAACAACGGTTCCAAAGTAACAACCTTGGCTTCCAGTTCTTGACGCTTGCGCAAAATTTCCATGCGCTCGACGTAGGCGTCGTAGTCCTTTTTCGCCTTTTCGAGGTCGGTAACCGCACGCTCCAAATCGGCATTCTTTTGCTGTTGCAAATCGTTGAGCTTGGAATAAATACCGTTGATGCGGTCGCCGTTGCCGAGCAGCGTTTCGAGCTCTTGACGGAGACGCTCCAGCTCGTCGCTGTTGCGCTTTTTCTTTTCCTCTTTGATGCCGATATCGCGCGTAATCGTCGGCTTGTCTTTATTCTTAGCCGACGCAAGCTTGAATTCGAGCTCCTCGATATCTTTGGTATACTGCTCGTCGTCGCTTTCGGCCTTGGCAATCTTTTCGCGCAATTCCTCTTCCATCGTCTTGGCTCGGTCGACCTCGGTCTGAACCTTATCCAAACGTACTTTAAGCTCGGTAAGCTCTTTGTTCAGGATATCGTTTTGACGCTCGATATTGCGTAGCCTGCTCTCCTCCGGCGAGGTGTCGATATCGATCTTTTCCTCGATAAACTCGTCGCCTGCCTTTTCCGGCTCGACGTACAACGGCGAGTCGGGATCGAAATCGAGCGCGAACATTTCCACAGCTTCGGGCTCGGTAGCCATAGGCTCGGAGGTCGCGGCGGGCGTAGAAACACCACCTGCCTTTTTGATTTCCGATTCGCTCATTATGGCCTCGTCCATAGGCATGGGCGATTTGTAACGCTCGATAATGCGTTTCTTTTCCTTATCCAGCTCGCGCGCCTGCAAGTCCTTGGACTTGAAGAACGTGCGGCGAACCATACCCTTCGGCTCGTACTTTTCGGTGAATATGCGCTCTAACAGCTCGTCGTCCGAAATGTATTTGGCGATAAGCTCGTTCAAGTTTTCATCACCGTCTGTAGGCGGAACGGTTGCCTGCGGCTCGCTCATAAGCGGCGACGAAGGCGAAGACATTGCCGGCGAAGACGGTTGACCCGTGGCAAGCTGCAAGGTATCGGGCAGCGGCGCCGCACCTGTTGCGGGGCCTGCGCCCAAAAGCATTTGCGTGCTCGCCTGCGACAACGCCGCGTTTTGCGCCGCGCGTGCCTGTGCTTGGTTGGCTGCTATCGTGGAGTTGAGTTTGACAATGTACGACGACACGGGCGCCTGCATAGCAAGCTCGTCCTGCTTGCGCTTAGACAGCGCGTGAAGGAATACCCATACGATAAACAGTATGATAATAAGTCCGCCGAGGCATGCCGCGGCAATTATAAGCGCGGCTTCCCAAGTTTCAAACCGTCTAAACAAATCGCCCGCGTTTACGTCGATATCGATTATCTCCGAATTGAAGGTAATCGTTTGTCTGCTATTGTTGGTAAATTTGAGCCAAACGGTAGCTTTGGTTTGACCCTTGATATTATCTACCTTGGGATCGAGGGTAAGCACGTTGTTGGCGAACGTTGCCGAAAGCTGATCCTCGTTGTTCGATCCCGCATCGGTAAGAAGGTAACCGCGAGCGCGCATATCGGCGAACACGTCGGAGTTGAGCGCGTTGTACGTGACCTCCTTTTTACCCTTGATGGGAGCGAATTTAATTTGATATCCGCCGTACGTGGTAAGAACAACGCTCGCGTCGTAGCTTTGAACGTTGGAACCTTCGCTCGTGTAGTAGTTGATAGAGAAACTTACAGTATACGTGCTGTTGGCAAGATCGCTCTTTTTGCCCGTAATTCTATACATACCGGTAAACGCCTTTTGTTCGCCGGTTTCGGTAGTTTCGTCAAGCACGTAATTATTGCCGTCCTTCTTTACGCGTTCTATCGTAAAGTCCTCGGGCTTGAGATTGGTATCGCCGTTTAACGTTGTAGAGTTATGATCGAACTTAGGCGCATACTCGCTGTCGTCCCTGATAGGCGCACTGTACTCCATAAGGTCGGTCGGACGGAGTATTATAGAGCAGTAGTCGCTGGAATCGTCATTTTCGTCGGGACGGATATACGTTTGCGTAGCCAAATCGTAAGTATTTTGCGACGTTACGTTAAGCCGCAAAATATTGGAGCTGATTTCCTTCTTTTGCGGGTTGGCGGGAGCAAACTTAAACGGTATAAGTATTTTATCCTTGGTATCGGTAGAGCGTGCGTCGATCTTGCTTATCGACACCTCCATTATATGCGTTTCATTCCAAAACTCTTTATTGGAATTGCCGGGCTGCTGGTTGTAGCTGCTGATAGTGGACGAATACACTTCCACAACTCCGGTAATGCGGGGCGAAACACGTACAAAAGCATTGTCGGTAGGCGTAGAGCTCTTGATTTGGTTTTTGAGCGTAAGTCCGGGAATACCGCGGAACGTTACATCGTCAATCTTGAAATTGGTGACCGATTTGACAGTCCACATTTTTGTGGATCCCGAGCCGTCGGTAAGTGCGGTGTCGGTGCCACCCGCTTGCGTATTTTCCACGTACAACGCACGGCCCAACAAAAGCTCGCTAAGGTCGATTTCGACGGTAGAGAAATTGTCGACAGTCTTGATGGCTTGATGCACTTTATTAACTGCATCGTAGGACGTTACGGGCTGTCCGTTTTCCGTAGTGACGTTGTTGCCGGTATATTCCAAGCCGGCGGAGTTTACGTTATAACCGACATACAACGATTTATGATCGATACCGCTTTGCACCAAGGTGTCGTTGATTGTCACTCTGAAATACACCGTTTTAATCGGAACGGACGAATTGTCGGTATTGTGAATGTCAACCGAAAAATAGCCTACGCCGCTTTGTATCATAGAACGAGCTTCGACAATAATTGTCTCGAATTCGGTTTCGCTCTCGTCCCCTATCACAACAGTATAGTTTTGGTTGCTGTTTATGATAGTCGATTTGATAAAGCTGTAGTTGTCGCCGGATGTATCGCCCGATACAGCGGTCGCGGAGATTGTGCGTTTCCTGAATTGCTTGGAGTTATTTGCATTGATTTTATCCGCTGTGCTGTCGGCGTCGGTAGATTCCTGCTCCTGACCGTTTACGTCAAAAGTGAGGTTGATAAAGCCGCTACCGTTGTTGCTGTCGCTACCCGCATTGTTGCCTATGCTTGTAACAACGTCAGCCGAAGCCGAGCCGTATGGTAAAAGCAGTGCCGCAAACAGCGCCAAAACGGCTATAATAAGGACCGATAACAGTAATACGTTGCGTTTTAATGATGTTCTTTGCATAATTACTCTATCCTCCCCTTACATATTTCCGTCGCCCATATCGGACGCGTCGAAGATTATTTCGCTACCGTCAATGCTTTGGGCGCCGTAGTCGCCGCCACCCTCGGCAAAGCCGCCGTCCGCGGCATATCCACCGCCGTCGGCAAACCCGCCGTCCTGTGCGTATCCGCCATCGGGCGCAAAGCCGCCGTCCTGCGCGTAACCGCCGTCAGGCGCGACAAAGCCACCACCGTCCATAGGTACGTCGGCTGTAAACGGATTGACCGGTTGAGCGTTGCCGGCTTGCGCAGCGGCGAACGCCGCCTTCTTTGCCGCCAACTCTGCCTTTAATTCGGCTACCGATTTTTTGCCGCCTTTCTTTTTCTTTTTGGTCTTTTTGTCGGCGGTTGCCGCAAGGTCTGAATTGACAAGCGCTACACCGCTTTCTTCTTCCTTATCCCTGCGCATATCGTTGAACATTTTTGCGTACTTGGGATCTTCCATTTTGAGCTTGGATTTGACAAGCTGCTCGCGCGTGGCGGCATTTGCCTTGCCGTGCATACGGTCGCGCAAGCGAATAAGCTCTTGGTTGCGCTTGATAATTGCGCGCTGCTTGGATCTGCGACGCATATACACGATAAAGCGTATCATAAAGATTATGAACAATACGCCGAACACGATTGCCGCCGAGTACAGCCAAATATTGCCGTAGCCGATAATTCCGTCGTCGTTTGTCATAACGGGCAACGTGGTAAGAATACCCTTAACTCCGACCTCGAAGGAAAGCACCTTGGTGGTGTTTTCGCCTTCCTTATAAACGGATACGTTAAGCTCGTAGTTTTTGTTGGTATTCATCTTGGGCGTAATTTGTATGGATCTATCGCCCGCGCCCTTGTCGTATTGGAAATACTTAGTTGCGGCGCTGTCCGCCGAAACGAGGAAAATCTTGTATTTGTCGGGCGATTCGGTGTTGTCAAGGTTAAGCAAATACTGCAAGTCGATAGTTACGCGCGTTTCCAGCTTGTCGCCGCTTTGCGTCCACCAGTTGTCTTTGTCAATGTTACGGCAATTTATATCCGCAACCAAGTCCCCGCCCGTCGAGGATTGAAGCTTGATTTTGCCCGACACTACGGGAATGACGATTTGTATAATCGAACCCGCCGGCGCGTCCTCGTATTTTGTTACGTTGCTGTCGGCGTTGGTGTAACGCACGTACATCTTGTACGTTTTGCTTTGCTGAGTGGTGCTGTTGCTGGAAACCAAACGGATTGTACGGTTGTCGCCGCTGCCCTCAAACAAAACTCTGTCGACAAACGGCGGCTTGCCTGTATTGCCGTCCTCGTCCTCCCATTGTATCGCGGTGGGATCGTCGTACAAAATTCTATACTTGCCGGCCTTTACGTCGTCGTTAAAGCTGTTGGCGTTACGAAGCGCCTCGTTAAGCTCGGAGATAGTAATATACTGGTCGTCGATTATCGTAAGCTTGTTGTTATCACCAAGCTCGGTAACTGCGGAAACGTTGATTGTAAGAATGAACGATTCGCTCTTGTCGTAAATGTTTGCCGAGAACAGTATAGTACCTGATCCCGAACGCTTGGGAGTGATTGTAAATTTGGTTTTGTCGGTAGAAGTTTGCGGATTGGTATAGGTGAACAGTTTTTCGCTTTCGCCCTTGCCGTCCTCCGACGAGCTTATGCCGTAAATTTGCGCGCTGGATTTGAGCGCCCTATACGCATTTGCGGCAGCCGCAGTGTTAGCCAACGACGCGTTGTTAGCGCCGACTATGTCTATAAACGGCCTACCGGTGTTGTTTACGCCCTCACCGTCGCCGAACAAATCCACCGATATATTTTCGGTGATGAGGTATTCGGTTTTGGCCTGTGCGTTTTTGGCCATATTGAAGCCGACAATATTGTTAAAGTTGAACGTAAGATAAATCTTTTCGTCCGCAACGTCGCCGTTTTTGAAATATTTATTTTTGTCGGCATTGGCAAAGCGCTGAACCTCTACCGTAAAGTTGATAGGCGCAGCCGTAGTGGGATGTACGGTAATGGTGTTGGCAGTGAGCGTAACGACAGGCATATTGTGCCCCGTATAGTCCTTGAACTGACTGCTGAAATTGCCAAGCTCATCATTGGTTGCTTTGTTGTTAAACGAAAAACTGATTACTACGTTGGGGTCCGTCGTTTTGTCTACGTAGTCGGAAAGCCGTATCGTATAGGTATCGCCTACGTACAAGGCATCCCTTTGCGTGTCGTTATGAGTTTCCGTAAAAGTATTTTTCGTACCCGCAGCTTGACCGTTTTTGTCGGTATTGGCAGGAATCTTAGAGCCTTTAAGTCTAAGCGTGGGCATGGAATATACGTATGCAAAGTTGGTAACGTTATCGGTGGGGTGTCTATTTGAACCGCTTGTAACGAGCTCGCTTTCCTCGTAACCCTTGGTTTCGGAATACGTATATCTATTGAGCGTATACGATCTGAAACTCGCGCCCGCACGCGCGGAGGCCGTGCTTGTATCATAGCCGGTAACGCTCGCGGAGGCGCCGTTGCCGTAGGAAATCATACCGGACGCACCTGTGGCGGTAAACGTGACTACGTCGTACTTGAACGTAAGATAATTCTTGCCGCCTTCGGTAGTGTATGCAAAGCCATACAAGCCATACCTGTTGTCAAAGTCGGTGGCAATGTTTTTAAGCAAAGTTTGACCGAAGTTTTCCGCAGTTAAATTGGCATTGGCGTTTGTTATTCCGTAGCTACTCGGCAAATACTCGACTTTTACCGTTATCGTTTCCACCTTGCCGTCTACACCTAATCCCGACGATATGATGGAGTTGTTAGTACCGCTATTGGTAAGCGTAATTCGTTCGGCGTCGCGGTCGGTATAAATAAACTGATAAACGTAGTCGTTTGCGTTTACCTTATCGCTATTGTACTTTTTCAAGTCCGCGGCGTTCAAATAGTAAGTAAGGTCGCCCGCCTCGATTTTGTCCTTATCGGGGAAACCCTTGTCCTTTTTCATTTCGGTCATTACGGCTGTTTTGAAAGCGGAATTAACCGTGGCATGGTTGCCGGTAATGAATTTGATAAGCTCGTCAACGCCAGTGGAAACGTCCTGCACCGCCAGCGAATAATGAGTATTATACTGATTGTTGGGATCCAAAAGCGGAATATTGCTCATGCCGCCGTCCGCCTCCGAGGCGTACCGCGAATAAGTAACGACCGACGTAGTATCGGCAATAGAGAATATTATACTGCATTGCTTATAGTCGTAATAAATGGCGTTATCGGTAGCGCTGTATTGATTTGAAGAATAAGTAGCGCTGTATTTGCCGTAGCTGTTGTAACGCGCTATATAAAAGTCCACCCTTATGTTCTTACCCTTAGACGATTGCTTAGGCTCGATATAAATACCTACGCCCTCGCCGTTAGCACCGTACACCTCGCGGAAGGTGAACATATTTTGCTGTTGTGCGGTGGTCATAAGGTAACCGCCGGTACCGTTTTCATTACTGTCAAAGTAGAACTTGGGCGCGTAGTAAGTGAGCTGATTAGCGTCCGCCGTCAAATCGTCTGCTTTGAGATATCTAATGCTTGCGTCGGCAGCGGTAAGTCCGACAATTCTGTACGCGTCGCCTATTTTGTTGTCCGAAACAAGGGGCTTGTACGCAGTTTGCGCGCCACCGTTAATCTTGACGGTGGACTCGGGTGCTTCCTCACCCTCGGCAACCGCGGGAGTGGAAGCGGCGGCCGACCAAACGTAAAACGTGGCGTTGCCCAAATTGGGCGACACCTTTTGCGCCGTAGTGGCGTCTTCGGGTATATCGGGAACGGTAAACACGACCTTGTTGGTTTTGTCCACCGCCCAGTTTTCTATCTTTTGGGCTGTACCTTGACTGTTTAAAGTATAAAACTCGTCATACACGTATTGCTCAAAATCCGTGCCCGCTCTGTTTTTGGTTATGCGAACAAGCTTGCCGCTTACTGTAACGGCATACAGTATTTCGCCGTAGCCCGAATACACGGCAGCAAAATTTTCCTTTTTGGCAGCGGCGTTACCGGAATCACCCACGTAGGTCAACTCTTTTGCCGCTATGCCCTTGCTCCAAGCGTAAATAGTGCCGTCCGACGTAAGCGCGCCGGTTATATATTTATCGTCGTTTTGGTATTTTGCGGCAAACGTACTGCCACTGATTGTATCCGTGTTGTTGAAGAACGCTCTTGTACCGTTTTCGGGCGACATTTGCTTACCGGCGGCAACCGAAGTAAAGTTAACGGAGCCAAGTAACTGAGTAGGCTCAGATTTATTGCCCGTCTGGCCGGTTAGCTGACCGTGGGCGTTATCGCCCCAGCCGTACAGCTTGTTGCCCGATATGCCGTAGCCGATATCGTTGCCGAGCGAAACGGAATAACGCGTGGGTTTGAGCGCGGTTTCATATATCGGATCGCCCTGCTGGGTTACCCCTACCGAATACTGGGCAATCAAATTGTCGCTGCCCGTTCCTGCCGCTTTGGAGTTGATAAGATAACCGGCTTCCGCGGTGTTATACTTGACTGTACCCTTTTGGTACGCGTAATACTTTTCGGTATCTCCGCCGACAACCGAGCCGTCTTCGTTTGTCCCGCCGTTGCCGCCCGCTATTGCGCCGAGGTATGACGCACCGTTCTTCCATGTTATGCTTACCGAATTACCGGCTGTATCCGCCAAAGCGGAGGTATTGGTAACGGTATAATTACTGCCGGACGACGTTACGCCCTGCGTGGTAATAAAGTTTTTGCCATGCAATTGAAGGGTCGACGCGCTTGCGGCGGTATTGTTGATGCCTACTGTGTAGCCGCCCGCAACAGCAGACATTATGCCGTTGGTACCCTCCGACACAAACGTATTGAAAATTTTGCGGGAGTTTATCTGAACCGATATCGAGGAACTACTATACTCTGCAACCGCAGTGGTGGGAGACATATTCGTCGCACGGTAAAGCGTCGAACCCCAAACGTACGTGTGATACATATTGCCGGATTCGCTATGTCCGAGATTTCCGTTGGCCGGATAATTGCGAATAAACATGAATATATAGTTATATTCGCCCGCCGCCAGCGACGAAAAAGCCGTAGCTTCGTTGGCCGGAATCATCTGTTCGGTAGAAGGTTTGTTTGTGGAACGTTCGACCGAAGTAGGTTGTTGGTTCTCACTATAATAATAGTAGTCGATTATATAAGGTGTATACCAATAGCAAGGAACCGCGTCGGTGGCAACGGTGCTGCGCAATAATAAATAGTGATTGCCGTTTTGATCGTCATGCGTAACGTCTTGCGTGGTGCCTGTGTCCACACCCCAAGTATACAAGTAGCCTTTTTCGGTAACAAATGCCGCGGTAGTGCCAGTGGCGGCAATACTCTTGATTTGATCGTTGGTGCGCTCCGTATGGTAGTTTGACGTCCCCGCAGTGGCGCCCCAGTAATAAGAACCGCTAGAAGGTCCGTTGCGGAACGTGACCTTAATCTCGGTCGGGTTTTCAGTGTAGTAGTCGCCCAACGATTGTATATTGCTTGTGTCGCGTTCTGCTTTGGTACTCCAACCGTAAAGCTTACGGTCGTATGTAAGACCGATAGCAAAGTCGTATCCTGCCGCGACCTGCACAAACCTTATGCCGTCCGTAACCTTGGCTGCGGGCGTCGTCGGCCCGTCCTCGGCACGCGCTATGCGGTCGGGCAAAATATTCCCCAACGACAGTACCGCACAAAGAATGAGCGCTATCACAACAGCAAACGATACTATGCGTGATTTAATTCTATTAGATTGTTTTGTCAATTTCATAAGACCCTACTTATGACCGTATTGCCCCGAAAACGTGGCTATAACGCCGAATATGTATACTATTCGACATTATTCATTTATTAAGTATAGTACATTTCGGTGGTAATGTCAATATAAACAACTCAAAAAATATGCAATTTTTTGGGCTATATTCATAGTTTATTCATATTACCAAACATTTATAAAGGCAAAAAACGGCAAATTTTGCAAAATACCGCATTTGCCGCCGCGCTTTATATAGCTTACTTATAAATTTACAAAACGTTTTCCATAGGCGGAGTGAACACCGTACCGTCTATATAATACCGCTTACCCGTCTTATTGTAATACACGGTTATACCTATATAGCCGAGTATGCACATGGCAAACGGGAAAGCGACTATAATCCCCACACCGAGCGTGAAAATGATTATAAACAGTCCGCAAGCCACAATGAGCAACCACATTATTATATAAGTCGAATATATCGACCCAAAGCGTTTAAAGCAAATCTCGCACGAGCGGGCAAAGCCCTTAATCACGCCCATGCCGCCCGCAACGCACGGCGCCCAGCTTGACGTAAGCGAGCTGCGGAAGGCGCGCATAACTATTATTACCAATATTATTACAAACGGCAACGCCACGCTTAGTCCCATCAACGTCGCCAAGCCGTAAATTATAGCAAAGCTTATTGCGTCCATCGCTATCATTATGGGCATTTTTGCCAGCGAGAACCGCACCGACACCCCAAGCGTGGATATGAACTTGCCAATAAAACTGTAACCGGCGTTGCACGACATACGCCCGTCCATAACGGTTGCGAGCGGTATTTCGTACAGCCCGAAAAAGAACCTGAACGCAAGCAGCAACACGAATATTACAAACATACGTGCAAGCGACACTACCCTGCCGTTGCTGTTGAACACGCCTATTATTTTGTTGTATACGTCAAATAGTCCGTCCCAAAATCCGTTCCAGCCTCCGTCGCCCATAAGCACGGTAAACGCCTTGCTTATCCCCTCGAACACGCCCGCTTTTTCGAACGCACTCGCTATCGGCAAAATGAACGGCAGGCTAAGCCCGACGATAATTGCCGAACAAACTATAAGATACAGCAGCACCGCCCACACAACGCCGAAGTGCGCTATTAAGTTTTTGAAGGCGTTTTTAAAGGACATGGCTGTCCTCCTTTTTGGGCTTTTGCCCCGATTTGGGCTTTGCGCTCGACTTTTTGGGTTTTTGTCCGGTCTTGGGTTTACCGCTCGGCTTTTTTACCTTTTTTTCGGCGGGCGGAGCTTTTTCGTTGTCCGTCGGCTGTACGGGCGGCACGGGCGCGGGACTTGCTTGTAAAATCGCGCGCTTGTACGGCTCTACGTCCCGCCTATCGAGTCCACTTATGTCGTAGAACGCTATCATGGTAAACACCGTCGTGTATACGTTGGTAAACAAAAATACCACAAAGTTGACCGCATACGCTATTGCGGCGTGCACCTGCAAAAATCCGACCAACAGCTGTATGCCCGCGCAAATGAGCATTGGCAAAAACAAGCTCCAAAACAGCTTTTTGCGCGAAATGAGCTTGAACGACAGCGCCGCCGCGTCGCGGAACCTATATCCGTATATGAACATTATGGGCGCCCACATCAGCATGGGCAAGAGCAGTAGTGCATGCAAAACGAAAAGTCCGATTGCCACCACGGCAATAACCGCAAGCGCCGCCCCCGGCGCCGCCGACATTGCGCCCAGTATAACCTGCACGAGCGATACAAGCCCGAACAGCAATAGCCGCAATATTATTGCGGTAACGCTCATCACTATAACGCCTATAGCTATAGGGAAAATCGAAATGTTTATAAGCCGCACAGGCGATTTGAGCGAAAGCATGCCCGTGCGGAAATGCCTATCCAGCGACGACATTATTATTGCCGCGCCGACAACCTGCAATACCGCAACTATTATGACAGGCCAAACGTACTGCCAAGAATCGCCGAAAAGTATCACCAGCGTTTGCCCCGCGGTTTTGTACGGCTGGAAATCAAACCCCGCCACAAACGACACTTCCCAATATGGCGTATACAAAAAGCACGCCGCTATCGCAGGAATAAGCATCGCCACCAGCGGCAATACAAAATTCTTTTTTAGGTATGAAAATGTCAACCCGATATATTTCACATAGTTATTATACCGCGTTGCTTCCTAAAACGCAACCGTTTTTTGAATTTACCTTTCTCAAACATAAATTCACTGCTTTTATGGCTGCGGCGCTTTACGTTGTTCAGTACGCCTATACCCGACATAAACACTATAAGTCCGGAGCTTCCGCTGCTTATAAAGGGCAACGGCAATCCCGTGGGAGGAATACTGCCCGTCACCACCGCTATGTTTACCATGACCTGTATGGCGATTATCGCGGCTATGCCCGAAGCAAGGAGCGATCCGAACCTGTCCGACGCGCCCATCGATATTTTGAGCGCGCGGCGAATGATAAACAGGTACCCAAGCATGACCAGCATACACCCGAACAGCCCGAACTCCTCGCCTATCACGCTGAATATAAAGTCGCTTTCGGCAAACGGCAAAAACAGATATTTTTGCCTCGAATTGAACAGTCCCACGCCGAACAGTCCGCCCGCGCCCAAGCCGTAATACGATTGAATGAGCTGGTACCCCTCCTCCAACGGGCTTTCCCACGGATCCAAAAACGCCATAAGCCGCGCAAACCTGTACGGCTCTATCAATATCAACACCACCGCAAGCACAGCAAGCGGCACTATTATCATTAATAAATGTTTAATTCGCGCCCCGCCCAAAAACAGCATGACTATCATGAGCAATGCCATGCATATCGTTACCGACATATTCGGCTCCAAAATTATGAGCAGGCATATAACGCCGCCCACCGCTATCACCGGCAATATGCCCCTGAACGTAGTTATCTTGCCTTCGTGCGAGCCTATGTACGCCGCCGCGAACACGATAAACCCGAATTTGGATATTTCGCTCGCCTGTATGGTAAAGAACGGGAGGTTTATCCACCTCCTCGCGCCGTAGTTGGTTATGCCCACCCCGGGGATAAACACTATCGCAAGCAGTATGACCGACACGGCAAGGATTACGTACCGCAGCTTGTGCAGTACGTGATAGTCTATGCGCGAAAACAAAAACATGGCCGCCGCCCCGAGCGCCGCGCCCATCAACTGCTTGTATACGTAGTAATACTTTGTGCCGTAAATGCGCTCGCCTGTATACGAGCCCGCGGAGTACACCATAAGCACTCCGAACGCCACAAGAGTAAACGTTACTATTATCAGCCATATATCGGACTTACCGACGGTCTTGTCCGACAGCATGTTATTTTGGGATATGCGTTTTTTCATTATTGCTCACGCTTTGAAAGAGCGCGCACCTCTGCTTTAAAAAATTCGCCGCGGTGAGCGTACGACTTGAACTCGTCGAACGACGCGCAAGCGGGAGAAAGCAACACCGTTTCCGCGTCCGAAGCCGCCGCCACGCGCACCGCGTCCGACAGGCAGTTTACCACGGTTATTTTTAAATCCGGTTTAATCTTGCACGCGCAGTCGCGCACCGCTTGAGCGGTTTCGCCCATAGCCACCACTGACGTCACGCGACTGTCCAGCACGGAAAACAACTCGCTGAAATCGGTATCCTTGCCCCGCCCGCCGAGTATCAGGCACACCGTCCCGACGGTAAGCTCTATTGCGGCAAGGCACGCCGACACGTTCGTGCCCTTGCTATCGTCTATCCACAGCTTGCCGCACGCCCTGCCCGCCACCTCGTTTCGGTGCGGACTCGCCTCCGCAGCCGACATTGCGGCGAGTATTGCGGAATTATCCGCGCCCATGCACTTAGCCGCCGCTATTGCACACAGCGCGTTTTTTATATTGTGCGCGCCCGACAGCCGCAAGTAGTCGGTCGGGCAAACGCGGTCGCCGCTAAACCAAAAATATCCGTCCATCACGTAAGCACCGTCCGTAAATGCCGTGGACGAACACCACACGATTTGCGCATTGGTGTGCAAGGCATTGAGCGCGCCGACGGTAATATCCTCGCCCAGCACCAAATACCCTCCGTCCATGTTCGCCGCGATATTGCACTTTGCAGCGTGATAGTTTTCTATCCCGCCATGCCAGTCGGCGTGGTCGGACGCCATGTTTGTGATTACCGCCACGTCGGGCGCGATAACAGCATTATATAATTGAAAGCTGGACAGCTCGCACACAAGCGGCGCCGTCGATTTTTCGCACGCTGCCGCCGATACGGGATAGCCTATATTTCCGCAAGCCACGCCGTTTATCATATCGGCTATAAGCCGAGTTGTAGTGGTCTTGCCGTTGGTGCCGGTAATGCCGACGGTTTTTCGGTTTTCGCTCTTTGCTATCAAAAAGCCTATTTCCGCCTCACCTACCGCCTTGATACCGCGCTCGGCGCAGTACTCGTACACAGCATGAGTGGGTCGCACCCCGGGGCTGATGACCGCGCCGTCGTAGCTCTTGTCTGGCGGAGCGACAAATCGTCCGCCGTCGTCGGCGTATATTTTGGCTTTGCCGCCATACTTTTTTATTGCGCGCGCCGCCGCCTTGCCCGACCCGCCGTTGCCGTAAACAAAAAACCGCTTTCCGTCGAAAATACCCATACACGGTATTATATGACGAAAAGCGGCCCAATAGAATTTTACACAGCTATTTAGTAAAGCACTAACATTAGCGCAACTGTTATTATTCCGCATACCAACGTAACAAGAGTGTACACCGTCGCTATCTTGCCCTCGAACACCCCTTTGCGCTCGAAGTGGTGGTGTAGCGGCGCCATTAGGAACACGCGCTTGCCGCCCGTAATCTTGAACACCGCGACTTGAATTATTACGGACAGACTTGTGGCAATATACATTATACCCACAAGCAACATGCTTAGCGACATTCGACTGAGCACAGCCACGCACGCCAAAAACCCGCCGAGCGCGAGCGAGCCGGTGTCACCCATAAATATCTTGGCGGGATGGGTGTTGAAGCACAAAAACGCGCACAGACTGCCGCCCAGCGCCGCGCACAGTATTATCATATTGAGCGAGGACGCACCCACAAGCTCCCCAGCAAAAAACGCTATGCCGAGCATTACGCAGCACACAATCGCATTGGTCGCAGTGACCGAGGCCGCCAGTCCGTCCAGTCCGTCGGTCAGGTTTACCGAGTTCGTAAACGCCAAAAATATAAGTATATAGTATATAGGCGCAAACACGCCCAGCTCTAACTTTTTGGGCGCAAACGGCGCGTACACGGCAGATCCCACATTATCGTTATAGTACGCGTAAAGCGCTATAACAACTGCGAGCAACAGCTGAAAAACTATTTTTTGTATGGGCGACAGACCCTTATTATTGTGGTACCTAACCTTGATAAAATCGTCTATAAACCCGATAAGCGCGTACCCGACGGTTATAACTATAATAATGTACGTGGTGTTGTCGCCGTGCGTTGTAAAAAACAGCGCGGGCAGCAGTGCGAGCACTATCGACGCACCGCCCATTGTTGGCGTACCCTGCTTTTTTTTGTGGTTGTCCACATAAGAAAGTATAGGTTGTCCGCCTTTGAGCTTTCTTACCAGCTTGATATTGAGCGGCAACAGCAACATACCAACGGCGAACGCGCTTAAAAATCCGCAAAGAACGCTTATCAAAATCCGAACTCTCCCGCCAATTCCATAACGTATTGCTCGTCGTTGTACGGCGTGCGGTTGCCCATAACGTCGTTGTACCGCTCTGCACCCTTACCCGCAATAAGCACAATGTCTTGCTTATCCGCCATGGCGATAGCTTCGTTAATAGCCTGCTTGCGGTCTACTATTTTTGTGTAATTTGTTCCGCCTATCTCGTCAATGCCGCTTGCTATCTCGTTTATTATGTCGAGGGGCGGCTCGAAGCGCGGATTGTCGCTGGTAACAAAGCAATAATCGCTCATTTGCGATACTATTTTGCCCATGATGGCGCGCTTGGATTTATCGCGGTTGCCGCCGCACCCGAATACCGTTATAATCCTGCTCGGCGCGAACTCGCGTATGGCACGCAAAATATTGGCAATACCATCGTCGGTGTGCGCAAAGTCTATAATGACGTTGCACTTAGACATATTTATTATGTTGAACCTGCCGTCAATCTTTTTTACGTTGCGTATTCCAGCTATAACCGACTGTAATCCAAAACCGAGCGAAGCCGCAATAGCCGCCGCGCACAGAGTGTTGTACATATTGAACCTGCCCGTAAGACTGAACTTGACATGCCCCACACTGTCCGCCATGTTTATAACGTACGACAGACCGTAAGCGCTCATCTCCAAATCTATGCCAAATACGTCCGACGGGTTGTCCACGCCGTAAGTGACGGCGGGCAGCTTGCTTTCCCTCAATATCTCTTTTCCCAGCTCGTCGTCTATGTTGACAACCGCGCTCCTTGCGTGGTCGATGGAGAAAAAGCTCTTTTTCGATGCGGCGTAATTGTCCATGCTACCGAAAAAGTCCAAGTGGTCGCGCGAAAAATTGGTGAACGCCGCCACCTCGTACACGATGCCATCTATCTTGCTCAGCTTTAACGCGTGCGCCGACACCTCCATTACCACATATTCCACGCCCGCGTCCGACATTTCCTTTAATATAGCATGAAGCTCTATCGGGTCGGGCGTGGTAAGCCGCGCGTCCGTTTTATTTCCTAAGTATTCCACTGCATTTGTGCCTATCAGTCCACAGCTATGCCCCGCCGCCTCGATAATGCTCTTGACTATATACGTGGTGGTGGTTTTGCCGTTGGTGCCGGTAATGCCTATCATTTTCAGCCGCTTGGACGGATTGCCGTAAAACTCCGACGCGGCAAGAGCCAACGCCTTTCGCGTATCGGCCACCTCTATTTGCGGCACGTCCAGCGCGAGCTTGCGCTCTACTACCAAAGCAGCCGCACCGCGCGACACCGCGTCCGCAGCGAATGTGTGCCCGTCGTTTTCCGTGCCGACAAGACAAAAGAATAAATCGCCTTGCTTAACCTTCGAGCTGTCAAAGGCAAGCCCTGTAATTTCTATATCGCTTTCGCATTGCAATAACTCGCTTAACCGCATAACGTCATCTCCCGCAATTAGTATATGTCTATTTTAGTGCCAAAATCGCTTGACGGCGCACTTTTGCAAACAATGGTATAATTCGACAAGTGCATATTGTTATATTTGATTTATACCGTTTTACTGACTACTCAACCGTATAAGCACGCTGTCGTTGGTGGCTACGCGCTCGTTAGGTATGGGCGTTTGGGATATAACGTCGCCGCCTTCGCCGACAACCTCCACGTGCAAGCCGATTTTTTCCAGTGCCGCAACCGCGCTTTCCGCGCTGTCGCCCACAACGTCGGGCATAACCGTGTATTCGCGTTCGGGCAACATCGTCGGCGGAAGATTTTTGTAATCGAATATCCTTCCGAACACGTTACCCGCATACGGCGCGGCGACAAGACTGCCGTAGTACATATACCCCTGCGGCTCGTCTACTATCATAAGCACGGCGTACTTGGGATTGTCGGCGGGCGCAAAGCCGATAAACGACGATATATACTTGCCCTGCGCTATCGCGCCGCCCGAATACTTTTGCGCCGTGCCCGTCTTACCGCCTATCGCATATCCGACTACCCCCGCCTTACTGCCGCCGCCGTTTGCCACCACGCCCACAAGATATTCGCGCATTTTTTTGGACGTCGCTTCGCTTATTGTGCGGCGCACCGCTATCGGCTTTCTTGTAGCAAGATTTTTGCCGTCGCACGAATCGACCGACGCCACCAAATACGGACGGTACAGCGTGCCGCCGTTGACCACCGAGCTAACGCCCGTTATCAACTGCAACGGCGTTACCGCCACAGCCTGACCGAAGCCTATACGCGCAAGGTCTACCGTCTTTACGTTGCTTTCCTTCATCAGCATGCCGCTGCTTTCGCCCGAAAAATCGACGCCCGTCTTTTGCCCAAGTCCGAATTTGCCGAGCGCGTCGTAAAATCTTGACGTGCCCATGCGCAGCGCCAAATCCATAAACACGCAGTTGCACGAATTTTTTACGCCGTCTGCAAGGTGCTGACTGCCGTGCCCGATAGACCGCCAGCAACGTATACGCTGTCCGTCTACTGTGCGCGACCCTGCGCAAAAAAACGTGTCGTTATCGGACACCACGCCCGCCTCTATCGCCGCGGCGGTGGTGAAAATCTTAAAGGTAGACCCGGGTTCGTACATATCCACAATCATGGTGTTGCGCGAAAGACTGTTGAGTAAATCCATATCGTCGCGCGGCGGCTCGTTCAAGTCGAACGCAGGACTCTTTGCCATTGCTATAATACCGCCGGTGTTCACGTCCATCACTATCATTTGCGCCGATTTTGCATTAAACTCGGTGCACGCCGCAGTAACCGCGTCGTATGCAAAGCTTTGTATGTTGGCGTCCAGCGACAGCGTTATGTTACACCCCGCAATCCCCGGGACGTATTTTGTTACCGAGCCGTCCACCTCGCGCCCCGCCATGTCGGTGGACGTGTACGCAAAGCCGTCCACGCCGGTTAAATACTTGTCGTAATAGCTTTCCAGCCCCGACTGTCCCACGTTATCTATATTGGTAAAGCCGAGTATTTGCGACATATTGCTATTGTACGGATAATTGCGTTCGGTATCCAGCGTGTAGTACAGCCCGCCTATGTTTTGTTTGCGTAATTGCAGTGCGACGTCGGCATCTATCTTGCGCTTTATCGTAACCTCGCCGACCGAGGTGTTAAGCTTTTCCAAAACGCTATCGTAATTCAGCCCGAGCGCGGAAGCAATCGATTGCGCAGCGGCCGGCTTATCCTTTACGGCGTTGGGTCGCGCGTACAGCGTGAACACATCCTTGCTGTCCGCAAGCACGCTGCCGTTGGCGTCGAGTATCTTTCCGCGCGTCGCTTTGAGCGGAAGATCTCGGTACCACTGCTCCGCCGCCTTTGCACGCAAAAATCCGCCGTCCACTATTTGCAAATAAATCAATCTACCGAACAAAGCAACAAATACCGCGATAAGCGCGACAAACGCCGTAAGCAATCTTTTTCGCATAAGCATTGAGCTCGCCTTCATATACCACCTCTCACCTCTATGTATATGAAAGCAATAGCGTATTAAAAACCTGAACAAATGATTAGCCGTGAAATAGCGGCACAGCCTTTGCGGCGCAGTCGCGCGTCAGGCGGACAACAGGTGGCAAGTAGCCGAAGCTGAGTGTAGAACCACCTACACGACCGAGGCGACTTGACACACGTAGTCCGCATCACGCGGTGCTTCGCCATGCGCCGCAAAGTAAAAAAAACACCCGAGCGGAGGGAACACGCATCGAGTGGTAAATGGATAGCAAATTTATGTATTATATTTGATTAGTTGAATATTTTGGACATTGTGTCGAAGAAATCGTCCCAGCCGTCCGTGCGGGGAGTCGCTTCGGGATAGCCGACCGTCTTGACGTTGCTGACCGTGTAAGCGGGCTCGCCTGCGGGAACCATTCCGTTTTGCACCGCTTTGCCGCGAACGGTATCGTCGTCGCGCAATGCCGCAAGCTCTTGCTCTTGTTGAAGCACTCTCACCTGCTTTTGCGCCACCTTGTTGGCAACTGCATCCGCTTGCGCCGCAGTGTTCGATATAGACACGCCGGTAGCAATAACGGCTATCGCCAAAACGAGCGCCACCACCACGTACACGCAAAGCAAGATTTTGGTCTTGGTGTCGAGTGAAGCGCGGGCGCGTTTTGCGGGTGCTTTTACGGTATCCTGTTCTATGTTTTGCGCAGTCTTATCCGTAGCGTATGCACGGGTCTTGACGGTGGGAAGCAAGTCCTCCTTGTCGCGCGGCGTAGGCTTAAACGGACGCTCTACCTCCTGTGCGGGCGAAGGCGTTTCGGTTTTGACCATTTCGGGCGTGGTGTACAAAGGCTCGTCCTTTTCCACCTCGTCGGACACAAGCATGCTACTGCCCGCTCTTGCGGGTTCGGTTATGGGATCGGGATTGGTAATGCGCGCGTAATCGGAAATATCGGGAATACCGTCTATTTCCGTACTGTAATAACCGCCGAAGCGGTCGCTATCCCGTCTGATTTGTCGTTTTGTAGTAACCATAACTCACTTCCTTACAGTTTTTCCGTTACTCTGAGCGTAGCGCTTGTGCTACGCGGGTTTGTCTGTTGTTCTTGTTCCGAAGGCTTTTGCTTTAATATCGTTTTGCCAATCGCGCGGTGGTTGCACACGCACACAGGCAAGCGTTTGGGGCAAATGCAATCGGTCGCAAACTCGGTGAACGCCGCCTTAACTATGCGATCCTCCAACGAATGAAAGCTCAGTATTGCCAGCCTTCCGCCCTTTTCTATCATTCCGAAAATGCCGCAAATGGCGTCGTACAGTCCTTTAAGCTCGCCGTTGACTTCTATGCGAATGGCTTGGAAAGTCTTTTTGGCGGGGTGTCCGTTTTTTCGGTACGGCACCGAAGCTCTTATTATTTCCGCCAGCTCGACCGTCCGCTCTATGGGCCCCGCCGCCCTGCGCTTGACTATCGCTCCCGCTATGCGCCTTGCAAAGCTTTCCTCGCCGTAACGGCGGAGAATGTCGGCAAGCGCCTGCTCGTCGTAGCCGTTGACCACGTCGTACGCCGAAAAGTCTTGCGACTTGTCCATGCGCATATCAAGTTCGCCGTCGTGCATGTAGGAAAATCCGCGACTCGCGTCGTCCAACTGGTGCGAGGAAACGCCGAGGTCTATAACCGCGCCGCTGATTGTCGTTATGCCATGTTCGCCGAGCAGCTTTACAGCATCTTCGTATTGACCTTTAATGTACGTAATGTCGCCCGTAACATGGGCTTTGCAGTATTCAATCGCGTCGCTGTCGCGGTCGATTGCGACCACCTTACCGCCCGCATTAAGTATCGCTTGGGAATGTCCCCCGCCGCCAAGCGTTCCGTCCAAATACAATCCGTCAGGCTTGACATTTAGCGACTCCACAATTTTTTGTGCCAAAATAGGTATATGATACATTATATTTTGTTGCGCGATCCGGTGAACTGTGCTATAATTTTACTGAAATCCGTTTTCTTTTTGTGATCTTTGTAGACTTCCTCGTCCCATATCTCGACTCGGTCGTATGCTCCGATTGTGATTAAGTTTTTGGTAAGCCCGCAGTCCTCGATAAAAGACGGATTAAGCGACACCCTGCCCTGCTTGTCCTCGACAAGCTCCTGCGTTACCGAAAAGATAGCGCGCTTGATGTCGTTCATATCCATATCCAGCATATCGGCATCTTTGAACCGCTCTGTTACGAGTCTGTCAAAGTCCTCACGCGGATATATACACACGCACCTTTCATTTTCAGTAAACCCGCAAAAGATCATAGGGTTATCACCGAGCTGGCGACGAAAAGCGGGCGGTATTCTTAACCTCCCCTTGTCGTCCATTTGATGATGATATTGCCCGATGAACATATAAACTGACCCTTTTGCGTTTATTATTGACATTTTAACACACCTTTTAACCACTGTCAACCCTTTTTGACCACATTTATACATTTTTTTGCGGAAAACCGCCTATTTTTCGATAGGATAATCCATTTTTCGCTGTCGAATAAAACTCGACGGCGGCGAAACGCGTCGAACCGAATAGAAAGATTGAATATCATATCGCATTTTGACCACACGGCAAAAAAGCTCTCGATATTTCTGTAGTTCCGATAGGGAAATTATAGGTAAGCGTAAATAAAAAGTGATTAGGCGTGGCATGAAACCGTGCCTTTCTTTTATATTGTGTCTGTGTGGTCGAATGTTTCAGAGTGCGAACGTAAATGCAGCAAAGTGACATAAGTGTAGTGAGCTACATTTATGTTTGGTTATATGTCATTTTCTTAGTTGTCTTGAATTCACTTGATTTATATTTGAAAATGTGCTATATTAATTATGCTACACAATTTGAATACAAATCGGAGTGGTATTGCCAATTAGTACCTCTCATATATCCGATTTGTGGAATTGTGTAGCAACAATAGCGGAGCGTACTGTTGGAGTGCGTTCCGTATTGGAACGCACTTTTATATTTGGAGGTATTATATGAAAAAGAAATTGCTTATCACTCTCTTGTCTCTTGTCTGTATCATGTGCCTATCGTTTGGGTTGGCAGCTTGCGGAGATAGGTCGTCCGAATCCTCGCATACACACAACTATCAGTGGGTAGACAATGGCGATGGCACGCACAAACAGCACTGCCCGAACAGCGGTTGCAACGCACCCTATATCAACAGCGGAAACCATGTTTGGGGCGCAAACGATAAATGCGAATGCGGCGCAATAAAGCCGCCCGAAGGGCACACGCATAACTATCAATGGGTGGACAACGGCGACGGTACGCACAAACAGCATTGCCAAAACAGCGATTGCAACGCACCCGATATCAACAGCGGAAGCCACGTTTGGGGTGCAAATGATAGGTGTGTTTGCGGTGCCAATAAACCCGTAGACGATCATACTCACAACTACCAATGGGTAGATAACGGTGACGGTACGCACAAGCAGCACTGCTCCAACAGCGGATGTGATACGCCAGATATCAACAGCGGAAGCCACGTTTGGGGTGCAAACGATAAATGCGAGTGCGGCGCAACCAAGCCCGTACCGGCTACGCAGGGACTTGCATACGATTTTGATAGCATTGGACAAGTTTACACCCTGACGGGATTGGGCGAAGCAACCGATACCGACATCATAATTCCCGACACTTACGAGGGTTACCCCGTTAAGTATATCGGGCAAAGCGCATTTGAAGGTACTGCAATTACAAGCGTAAAATTCGGCAAAAACGTTTTAACGGTGGAAACATCCGCTTTTAAAGACTGCACAAAATTAAAGAATGTAGATATCAATTTGCGGTGCAATACCTTCTTTTACTCCTGCTTTGCTGGCTGCACGGCTTTGGAAAGAATTGAATTGCCGAAATACAGTTCCTACAACTATATTACGGTTATGTCGGGTATGTTTAAGGACTGTACCGCGCTCCAATACGCAGATTTGGGAAAAGCGCTGACAATCGACGGAAATTTCTTTAACGGCTGTTCGGCTTTGCAAACGGTTATCGCCGATAACATGACAAGCTTTATAGGTTACGACGATATGTTTGCAGGCTGTACCAATCTTGCCACGTTTAATATCCCCGACAAAGTAAAACGAGTCAGTGCAAGTTGGTTTCAGGATACGAAGCTGCTTACCCAAAGCAACAACATCAAATACGTAGGGACTTGGGCGGTCGGATTTGTAGATGACGAACAAGCGACATCGACGCTTTCGTTCCGTAGCGGCACCACAGGCATCGACGCTTATTCGTTTGCTAACGACAATGTAACCGACGTATATTTGCCTTCCACGCTTAAACATATATACGGTCAGTTCGGTAGTATGAAGAATATTGCAAATTTTCATTTGACGGATCTATCCGCGTATCTCCGTTTGGAAGTGAGCGAATATGGGCTTGTTTCTTCGTTAGAAAGCAAGCCTTATCGTATGTATCTGAACGGCACGGAGCTTACAAACCTCGTAATTCCCACAACGATTACCGAGATTCCGGCCGGCGCATTCTATAACTGTCAATCCATTCAAACTGTCAATATCCATTCGAATGTTACGGAAATAGGTCGCAATGCTTTTAAGTACTGCAAGAAAATCGCATATACGGAATACAAAAACGGAAAATATATCGGCGAAATAGGCGGCGCTGTGGTACTGTTCGGACTTACGAATAAAGCCGCAACCTCGTTCGAGTTCGCGCCCAATACCGTGGTGATATCCGAATCGGCTTTTGCGTCATCATCCATACAAAGCATAACGATACCCGACAGCGTAAAAGTAATCGGTACGTCGGCGTTTGAGGGCTGCAAAAGTCTGACGAGCGTAACGCTCCCGAGCGGATTGACCGAAATTGCCGAGTGTATGTTTAGATGGTGTACTTCGCTTAGCGACATTACCGTGCCCGACAGCGTGACGGTAGTTCGCGGCGGTGCGTTCGATCAGTGCAGTTCTTTGACGAAACTGCCTTTCGGGCCAAACAGTAAGCTTGAAAGAATCGACAACGCGTATGTTTATAATACATACAATCAGTATGGTGCGTTTTCCAACAGCGGTTTACAACAGATAAGTTTACCCACAACGCTTACGTATATCGGTAGCTATGCGTTTAAAAACTGTAAGAACTTTAACGAGCTGACGATAGGAAGTACGGTTACGTATATCGGGCACCACTCGTTTGAAAACTGTAAAATGATAACGCTGGTTATAAACGGAACAAGTAATACCGAAATCGGTGCCAATGCTTTTTCTTCTTGCTCCCAATTGGAATCGGCAGATATTAAGGTAAGGTTTATCAATACGAGCGCTTTCAGCAGTTGCAGGGCATTGCGCGATTTAACGTTGCATGAGGGTTTAATACAGTTAGCTTACAGCGTATTCTCGAATTGCACTTCACTATATACCGTAACCCTGCCTTCTACGCTGCTATACATACAAAAGGATACATTCAATTATTGTGATAAACTGGTGGAAGTGCAGAACCTGTCCGACGTGAATATTACAAAAGACGAAATCAAGAGTATGAGGTTGCTCCGCAAAGCGGCAACACCGAGCGCGATTTTTAAAGAAGACGGTTTTGTATTCTTCCGTGACGCGGAGGAAGGGAAAACGTATCTGCTCTTATACGAAGGGAGCGAAACCGAGGTGACTCTCCCCGTAATCGACGGCGGCTATGAATTGTTCAAAAGTGCGTTGACGAGCTGTGCGTTTACAAAAGTCACTATACCCCAAGGCGTCACCGTAATTGCCGATATGGCGTTCGGAAGCTGCAAATCTCTTTCCGAGCTGCATATTTCCGCAGACGTGCAAAGCATTTCAAGTTCGGCTTTCAACAACTGCGATAATCTGACAACTATCGAAGTCGATGAAAACAATGCGTTTTATTCGGTTATAGACGGAATTATGTATGATAAGGCCGTGACAGATATACTTTGGACTTCTCCCACTTTAAGCGGACGCGTCGTAATCCCGGAAACGGTTTTAATCATTTGTGAGTCCGATTTTGAGGAGAAAGACCAAATAACGGAAGTCGTTTTGAAAGGGGTAACCGAAATCGAATGGTTTGCATTTTATGGCTGCGATAAACTTGAAAGCATTGTTCTTCCCAATACGATTACGTTTATCGGCGAGTCGGCATTTGAAGAATGCACGGAACTGAGATATGTTTATTATACGGGTACGGCGGAAGATTGGGCTACTATTGAAATAGAAGACTTTGCACTTCCCGATGACGCGGTAATATATTATTTCAGCGAAGAAGAACCACAAAGCGCGGGCAATTACTGGCATTACGACGGAAACGGCAACCCCGTTGTATGGCAAGCCGCGAACTGATTGCAGAATAGCAATTCATATAGCTGAATAGACACATAGCAAAAAGCCGCAAATCCGTAACAGGACTCGCGGCTTTTATTTTACATTGATTTGACTGCTTTAATTTCCTATGGGAAGCGCGGTTTTCGAGAGTTTTTTTGTTTGTAGCTATACACTATAATACGGTGATTGCGGTGTTGTTTATAAGGTCGCAGGACGTGAGAAAATACTTAATACCGTTTTTAACAAGCGTCTTTTTGGCGTAGCAGTTTTTGCCGTGAAGGTGTCCGTACACCACCGCGTCTACGCCGTACTTTTCAAACAAATCGGTGACGGGCGTACCCTCGAACTTTACAGTAAACGGCGGATAGTGTATCATAAACACCAGCCTGTCCCCTTCCGCTTTTAGCTTTTGCATTGCTTGTAGCGACATTTCTATACGCAACAGCTCGCGGGCGTAAAGGCGCTTGCCGTCCTCGGTCTTGTCATCCGCGCTCCAACCCCGACTGCCGCCTACTATAACGTTACCTATCTTTACGCAGTCGTTTTGTATGGCGTAAACGTCTTGCGGCAGCGCGCCGCGCACGGCAGATATACTTTTCCACCAGTAGTCGTGATTGCCGCGAATTATTATCTTTTTGCCGTTCAGCTTGCCTATGTATTGAAGGTCGGGAATTGCTTGATCGAGCGTCATAGCCCAGCTTAAATCTCCCGCAAGCAAAACCAAATCGTCCGCCTGTACACAAGCGAGCGATTTTTCTATATCGTCCAAATAGTTATCCCACACCTCGCCGAAAATATCCATCGGCTTGGGATTGTTTATGGATAAATGCAAGTCGGAAATTGCGTAAACCTTCATACGCTTATTTTATCATCCTACTGCATAAAAGTCAATTAATTCTGCATTATCTAAGCTTCCTCATCGCCGAAGGTCGGGAAAATATTATCCACCCCCGGGCATGCGCAGCCCGTACAAGGCGGATACTGGCAATAGCCGTACGTAGGTACAAGAATATCCACCGGTGCGGTGACCTTGATTATTTGAATGCGGCAGCCCGAAATACTGACAGCATTTACGCCGATTATCGCGCCGCCTGCGATATTCATATTTGTTTGCACTTCTATCGAAAACATAACGGCGGTATTGTTAAACGGCAACCGCAAAAGTACGTCCTTGTTCTCTCGGTACGTGGCCTGCACAGTGGTCAGTTGTCCGTTAGACGAATACGTTACGGCAAAGGTGGTAACAATCTCGCCGACTATCCTACTGCAACCGTTGCCGCACGACGTTATAGAGAAGCCTTCGAACTCGCTGCCTATTACCCGCGCCGACACAAACTCCGCGCCCTGCGGAATTTGCGCTACGGTAGTAAGCGTAAGCGTTATGTTGTCGTCCGAGCTTGCGCAACCGTCAAACACGCGTTTGACCTCTATCACCATACGGCAACGCAACCCGTCCGTAATGTTACCGCCGCACCCTGCCTTTATTGCCGCCATAAAAAATACCGCCCTCCACGCATAATTTACTCACTTAATATATGCGAGATAAGGCGGTATAGTTCTTATCGGTTTAATTACAGTTCTATGCCCTTGTTTAGTTTGAGCATTTGCGGAACAAACACAAATGGCGAAATTATCATTGCAACAAACACCATAAAAAAGAACGTGAGCAAGAATATAAGCATTTTAATGATCGCAAACAGTATTTTTACGACAATCAGGAATATAAACCCGTCAAGGTCGAGCGTGAATATTACCCCGGGCATACCGACTATCTTGCCGCCTGCCAATACGATATCTACAACTATCCCGCCCCAAAACAGCTGGGCGTAAAACGTATAACCGAACACAACAGTCATAACAAGAAAGGTTACGTACATAATGTAGTACTCGGCGTCAGTGACCGACAAAACAGCAAACAGCGCTATCAGAGCTATAGAAATTATAGCAGAAACTATAAGTCCCTTGTTGCGGCGGCGTTTACAGCTGTCTACTTCCGCCTGCTGTCTTGCCTTTGCGGCACGTTCGGCTTGCTGCTTTTGTAACTTTTGTTCGTTCTCTTGAACCTTTTTTACATTCTCTCGGCGAAGCGCGCACTGCTTGCATATAATCACAGGCGTGGTGCAAGCCTCCTCGCCATCATGCACTAGCTTGCCGCAATCCTTACAAAATCCTATTACATTATTTGTTCCGTCCGTTCCGTCGAATGCGTCGGCTGTTGCTGTGGCAGCAGCTTCGGTTACGTTCTCCCCGCCCTCCTCGAAATAACTAATAGGCACTCCGAATATCTTAGCCATTTTGGACAGCGTTTCAAAGTCGGGATACGATTTTCCGCTCTCCCACTTTGACACGGCTTGAAATGTTACGTTGAGTTTTGCTCCGAGTTCCGCTTGCGTCATATTATTGGATTTACGCAAAGCGGAAATTTTTTCGTTGATTTCCATAATCTTCTCCTCAAATCCTGTCCAAATTATATCACGCCGACGAGAATATGTAAACATTTACGGCTAAACTATCGGTTGAATACGCTTTACTTTCGGTTGAATTTCGGTCTAATAATGATTTTTGCAATAAAAAATCCGTAAAAGACATTATTTTTTACGGATTTTATTGCAGCTCAACCATAAGTTGATTATTGCGTATTTTATGTAGAAATCATTCCGTTTCGGAAACAGTAAGAATATCGTTCAGTCTGTTAAGCAGCGCGTCCCTGCCCGCTCCGCTCTGCCCACTCGTGACTATAAGATTGTCGCGGGCAAGCCCCAACGCGGCGGCGATTTTTATAACGGCATTGCCTGTTTGCGCGCGGCTGAGCTTGTCCGATTTGGTAAGCACCACGGTAAACGGCAGTCCCAAGTCGCGCAAGTAGTTTATAAGCACCTTGTCAAGGTCGGACGGGTCGCGCCGTATATCCATAAGGCACAGCACCTGCGCAATATTCTTTCCGTCCTTAAAGTATTTGTCGGTGCGCTCGTTCCACTCGTCCGATTCCGCTTTGTGCGCCTTGCTGTACCCGTACCCCGGGAGGTCGACAAAGTAAAAATCGCGCTCGTCCGTTACTACCTTAAAAATATTGATAAGCCGCGTGCGCCCGGGAGTACTCGACGTTTTGCACAGCCTTGCACCCATAAGCGAATTGAGCAACGTGGACTTGCCGCAATTACTCCTGCCCGCAACGCAAACCTGCGGAGAGTAGCCGTCGGATAATGCCACGTCCGTACAGCTCTTGATAAACGTAGCGTTTTTTACTCGCATACCAGCACTTGCGAAAATACTTGATCGACGTTATCCACAAGTATAATCTTTACCTTTTGTTTTACTTCGTCGGGAATTTCCTGCAAGTCCTTTTCGTTTTCGCGCGGGATTATAAGCCGCTTGCAGCCTGCGCGGAACGCGGCGAGCGATTTCTCTTTAAGCCCGCCTATTGCCAGCACCTTGCCGCGCAAAGTTACCTCGCCCGTCATTGCCACATCGTGCGCTACCTTGCGCCCCGAAAACGCCGACATAAGCGCCGTGGCTATTGTAATACCCGCGCTCGGTCCGTCCTTGGGCGTTGCGCCCTCGGGAAAGTGCAGATGCACGTCGTTTTCGGTAAACTTATGTTCTTGTATGTGATATTCCGCCGCACGCGATCGCACAAGCGACAACGCCGCCAAGCACGATTCCTTCATTACGTCGCCGAGGCTGCCCGTCAGTTTAAGCTCGCCCTTGCCGCCCGAAATGATTGCCGCTTCTATCGTAAGCGTAACGCCGCCCACACTCGTCCAAGCAAGGCCTGTGGCAACGCCCACCTCGTCGCACTCGTTTGCCGCGCCGTCCTTGTATTTAGGCGCACCCAAGTATTCGGCGATATCCTTTTTGGTAACCTTTACAGTAGTAGGCGGAGTTTCCGATTCCACCACCTTTAACGCAATCTTGCGCATTACCGTGGCTATCTCACGCTCCAATTTGCGCACGCCGCTCTCGCGCGTGTAAGCGGAAATTATATACGACATAACCGCGTCGCTTATATCCACCTTGACGCCGTCGAGTCCGTTGGCAGTCATTTCTTTGGGCTTTAAATAACGCTTGGCGATTTGCAATTTTTCCTCGTACGTGTAACCCGAAAGCTCGATAACCTCCAACCTATCCAACAATGCAGGCGGAAGCGGGTCGAGCGAGTTTGCCGTGGTGACAAACATTACGTTGCTCAAATCAAACGGCACGTCGAGGTAATTGTCCTTAAAGTTATAGTTTTGATTGGGGTCCAAAACTTCGAGTAATGCGGACGCGGGATCGCCGTGAATGTCTGCCGTCATCTTGTCTATTTCGTCAAGCAGGAATACGGGGTTGTTTACGCCCGCACCGCGTATGCCGTTGATTATACGCCCGGGCATAGCCGCAACGTACGTTCTACGGTGTCCGCGTATTTCCGCCTCGTCGTGTATGCCGCCCAGCGACATTGTGACTAATTCCCTGCCCGCCGCACGCGCTATCGAGCGCACGATGGACGTTTTGCCTACCCCGGGCGGGCCAACAAAGCACAACACGGGCGATTTAAGATTGCGTGTCAGCTTGTACACGGCAAGATATTCAAGTATGCGCGTCTTTACCTTTTCCAAGCCGTAATGGTCGTCGGCTAGCACTTGCCGCGCAAAGTCGAGCGCGATATCGCCGTCGGTAAATTTGTTCCACGGCATATCGAGCAAAAGGTCGATATACGAGCGCGCGACGTTAGCCTCGGGCGTGGACGGATTCATCTTTTCCATCCGCGAAATTTCCTTCTCCGCCTTTTCGTACGCCGCCTGCGGCATATCGTCCTTCATATCGGCAAGGCGCTTTCTAAGCTCGTCAATCTCGTCCGCGTCCTCGCCCAGCTCTTCTTTGAGCGCATGTATCTGTTCGCGGATATAGTATTCCTTTTGGTTTTTGTCTATGTTTTGGCGCACCTTGGCGGATATGCGCTTTTCCATTGCGCGTATTTCCGTTTCCTTAGTAAGCACCGTCAGTATTTGCTCGTACTGCTCGGATAACGTGCGCGTTTGCAGCACCGTTTGCTTTTCGCTGTCCGTATTGAAAATGTACCCCGCAATGGTCGATACAAATCGCTCCCCGTCGTCCACCGACAGCGAGCTTAACACGTCCCCGGGCATTTTAGTGTCTATGCGCCGATATTCGCGGAACTGCTCGTCCAGCCTGCGCTTGACAGCCTCGAAGTAAACGGGGTCGTCGGGCTCGTACTCGTATTCTTTGAGCGTGACCTCAAAGTACGGCGTGAGCGATACGTAGCTGTCTATTTGCATTCTGCGCCCTGCCATGAACACGACGCGCATTGCGTCCCCCGGTAAGCGTTGCACCTGCTTAATCGTAGCCAAAACACCCACACGGTAAATATCCTGCGGCGCGGGGTTGACCATGGTAGCACGCTTTTGCGCCACCAAAAACACGCTCTCGCCCGACTCGACTGCCTGAGCGATAGCCGCATACGACTTGTCGCGCACAAGATCGAAATGCACCGCCTGCCCGGGGAAAACCACCTTGCCGCGGAATGCTATCATCTTGTACGTTTTGACGCGCGAAAGCACTTGTGTGTCTTCCGCCGAATAGCCGAATTTATTGTCAAAGTTGTTATTGTCCATTCAACACCCTATTTTTGCGTAGCTTATCAGTGATTTAATTATATCACAATCACAGATTGATTTTTCGATTTCTTGGGAGTTTAACCTAATATGCTTTTCTTTCCAAGATGTCGTTTAATAATTATATCACAATACCGTACTTTTTACAACTGTTTTTTAAACGATTACATGACGGCAATTTAGTATAATTAGATACAAATTTTATGTAGCCGAAAAACAAATTCACTCTTGAGTTTCGTCGGTCACTATGCTTTCCGTATGCATCGGAAGGTTATCTATCCGACTCGCCAAAAACGTGGGAAATACGCGCATATTCTTTAACTTTTCTATGGGTACCCATTCAAACCATTCTCTGCCGTCCGAGCAATAATTGTCGGCAAAAATATCTTTCGTGCCGCGCGGCTTCATAACAAAATACATCGCTATCTCATGGAAATTTTTATCTTTATTCACGCCGCACGGCTCGACAAAAAAGTTTTCGTTGATAAACGCAAGCCTATCTACCTCGTAGTCAACTCCGATCTCCTCTTTTGTTTCCCTGAGGATTGCGTTATACGCCGTTTCGCCGAAATGCACTCTGCCGCCCACCGAATAGTAATAGTCGGCGCTCTCGTTGGTTGCAAGCAGAACGCACCCGTCCTCTATTATTATAGCGCCAACGCGGTAGCTGAATTTGTCGTTGCCCCTGTTAAAGCTGCAATTTAATTTTTCATCGTCTATGTACATGCCCGCCTCCCAAGTAGATATATATTATGATACTCGGCAGGCGCGTCAAAGTCAAGCAATAGCTATTCGGTTATCGCCCTTTCGCCTTTTTTATCCTTTTTATTCAAGCGCTTTTTGAGCCCGCCGTGCAAAGCTTTGTTGCCGAAAAGCAAAGCAATCCCTACTACGAAAAGTCCTACCAATGCGGCAACGCCGACAAGCGTTAGATTCAAAACTGATATGATATTGGGATCGAATTGCGGGTAAACCGAGCGACTACTCAACACACCAAACAACACCATAAACACATAGTAGCACGTAGGGAAGACAAGCGCCGTCAGCACGTACGGCACGCGACAATTTTGCCCGTCGCAAAATTTAAGGTAATAAACGAATATCGCAATAGGATTTATTAAGTGCGGAATTATAGCCAGCCCGACTACGAGCATAGGGGGCGCAAAAAGCAAACACGCAGCAATGACCGAGCTCATCAGCACCGCGCAATCGAGGTACAAAAAGTGCGGAATATCGCGCTTGAATATAAGCGCGTAAATGCCGCCGAGGAGTAGCACAGTGCCCGTGGTTGCGTTTGACATAAAAGTCATTTCTACGCAGTGATCCCACAATCCGATATACCCGACGATTGCCGTACCCAAAAACAAAAACGATAGCACAATATTGGCAAAAGCCTTTTTCTTTATGTTAGTCATAAAGATAGCTTGCCCTATTGCGCAAAAAATAATAACGAATTATTTACGATTAATAAATATCACCGTTGCCGAACGCTACGGATTAAGTAATAATTCGTAGTACATTCTTTGTCCTGCCAATTCTGGACAAATGGGTTCGGCGCTCTTTTTTACAAACTTAAATCCGACGCTTTCATAAGTGCGTTGTGCTGCCACCAACTTCTCGTTAGTCCAAACGATTATCTTTTTGGCGCCCTGCGCAATTATACGATTTACGGCTTCGCGCATCTGCCGTTTGCCGTAACCGTTTCCTTTGTACTTTGCCGCAATACAGTTATGCCCCACTTCCGCATATTCGGGCAAGCCTCTCGGATCCCACGATACAAGTCCAATCGGCTCATCGTTCAAAGTCGTAACAAATCCGTATGTTTCGGCAATTTGGGGATTGTCGTAAAAGAAGTCGTCAAACTCCTGCCATTGCTTGCACCAATAAAACTCAAATTGCGGCTCGAAAGAATATCCGTCTTTCAATAATGCAGCAAGCGTTCCCCGCGGAAACTCCGTTATCTTTTTAAATTCGATGTGCATATGCTTTTCCGTACGCTGCAATTTACTGACCCAATGTTTCGACGCTGCAACCGACGCGTTTATAGTAATCTAACATTTCGGGTATTTTCTTTTTGTCGTAGCTTGTAATACAGTTCGACAAAACGTGAACTTTATAACCGTTCTTTGCCATATTGTAGCAAGTGGATTTTACACAAGCGACGGCGTCGGCACCCGCTATATAAAACTCTTTAATGCCGTTATCGTTTATAAAGGCGGCAAATGCCTCACTTGTCAAAGCGTTGCCCTTGCTTTTAACAAAGATATTATCGGACGCGATTTTCATATCGGACACCAATTCAGCGCCGCGAGTGTCCGGCTTAAACGTTCGAGTGCCTGCCGATAAATTGTTGTGTTTGATATAGACAATGTGAATGTCGTTACAAACCGCCCAATCAACGGCGGCATTGATATTGCCGATTATTTCTTTGTAGTTTTTTGTAATATCGTTTTGAATATCGATTACAACTAATGCTTTATTTGTCATATATACCTCGTTAAATTTACTTTTGTGTTTGTAGCTGCATTTAAGCAATGCGCGGCTTAATACGATTAAGAGAAATCATGGTTTCTGAATGGCACAAGACTACCAAAGGTATAGAGATACCACTAAAATAGAGGTGTGCGACTACAAAAAGTCTTAATCATTGTTTTTCTACAAGCCGTCGCCAGTTCCAAGCAGTTTTTTACATAATTGATCATATAAACCAAAATCCATTAACCCATTAAACATTCCTATATCTTTGTAAAAATTTAGAACCTCATCGTCCTGGATATACTCTTTTTCAAAATATACCCAATCGTTTCTACAACAATTATTCTCGTCGCCAATGAAGGAAATTATTAAAACCGCATTAGCCTTATGTTGTAATTGTTTTGCATCGCATAAAACTTGGTAATACTCTTTTGACGCCAATTCATTTCTACCTATTGAAAAGAAAACAATGCTCGTACTCTTTCCGTCCAATATTACTTGCATCGCTTTCGTGAAATCAAATTTATCTTCACAAGCGCAATGCCATGCATAATCAAATCGAGCCATAAATTCGACTGCAATTTTAGGTTCTATTAATTGTAGAATTTTTAATATTTGCTTATAATTTGGATTTCTTTTTAATTGACGTTCTCTAAAAGTACCGATTAGTGCCAAATGCCGTAACGCTTCACGTTGCGTACTTTCTTTTCCGTCATAAATAAATAGTTTGAAAAATTGAGAGAAATCCTTTT
>JAIEBI010000067.1 GCA_029070965.1 Clostridiales bacterium | reverse complement strand
GTTCGGACTTTCCTCGTTAAAAACGCAACCGTCCGGTCATCTCAAAAATATTGTAGCATTATTTTGCGATAAACGCAAGCCTTTTGCCACGGTTTGCAATTACTATTGCTTGGGCGGGCGGCGCAATATCGCTAATTCGGGCAGTCTTACGCCAAGCAGTTTTACGCGCTTTGCGGGCACTTTGGCGTCAGTAATTCTCTCGCCGTCCTCGTATTCCATAATGGGCACTTCTATTATTTTGTTCAGGTATTTATCGTCGGCGGACAGTACTTCCAAGCTGTCGCCCGTCTTGAACCGATTGCGCATTTCCACCACAGCCCCGTCCTTTTGATCGCGCATTACTATCCCGCAAAACTCGTAGTACTTTTGCGGGTTTTCATCATGCACGGGCTGACCGTAATAAAAGCCTGTATTGAACCCGCGATTGGGCGCTTTTGCCGTTTCCTTTACGTACGCGTCTATCGGCTTGCCGCTTAACGTCGCGGCAAGCGCCTTTCGGTACGCGTTTGTTATACACGCCACGTAGTATTCGGATTTTACCCTGCCCTCTATCTTGAACGATGTTACGCCTGCGTCGTACACTTCTTTTAAGTGTTCTATCATATTCAAATCGTTGCCGCCGAATATGTACGTGCCGTCATCCTCCACAAACTCCAATGCTTCGTTGCTGCATTCGGGCTTGAACAGCATTCTGCATGCTTGATTGCACTCGCCGCGGTTTGCCGACCGTCCTGTCAAATAGTTGGACAGCAAGCACCGTCCCGAATAAGACACGCACATTGCGCCATGCACAAACGCTTCCAGCTCCACGCTGTCCGTCAACTCGTCGCGTATCTTGCGTATTTGCGTCAGGTTCAATTCCCTTGCAAGCACGATTCTTTTTACGCCCATATCGGCGTACATACGCGCCGCCCTGCTGTTTGTCACGTTTGCTTGCGTGGACACGTGTATAGGCACGTTGGGGTGTTTTTTCAGCAAGTGGTTTATAAGCCCCAAATCGGACACAATAAGCCCGTCTACATGCAAGCTCTTTAAGTAGTCCACGTACTCGTCCACGCCGTCGAAATCACTGTCATTGGGGAAAATATTCAGCGTTACGTAAAATTTTTTGCGCCTGCTGTGAGTGGCAAGCGACGCGGCTTTAAGGTCGTCGTAGTCGAAGTTTTTGCACGCGGCGCGCATACCAAGCGTTTTTCCTGCCAAGTATACGGCGTCGGCGCCGTATTCAAGCGCGACGTCCAGTCTTTTCATATCGCCCGCGGGGGCTAATAATTCTGGTTTTATCATACTAACAATCGATTACCATAGGTAAAATCATCGGGCTGCGGCGGGTTTGCTTGAATATATAGTTTTTCAGCTCTTTTCTTATCGTGTTGTTGAGCGTATTCCTGTCGCACTCCCTTAAATCCAAGCCCGAAAGCAAGCGCGCCACGCAGTCGCGGCAAGCGGCAAAAAAGTCGTCGCCGTCCTCTTTGTCGTACGCAAATCCGCGCGAGGTTATATCTATTGCCGAAACGGTGCCCGAAAGCTCGTCAATGCAAATAACGGCTATAAGCAGTCCGTCCTCCGCCAAATGCTTACGATCGCGCAACACCGAGCTGTCCGTATCGCCCACGCCCAAGCCGTCTACCAAAAGACTGCCCGCCGCTACCTGTTCGCCTATCTTGAACGTCTTATGCGACACGTAAACACAATCGCCTATATCGGTGATTATTATGTGCGACGGCATTTCGCCCATTGCCACGGCAAGCTCGGCATGCTTTTGTAGGTGCCGGTGTTCGCCATGCACCGGAATAAAATACTGCGGCTTGAGCAGTGCATGCATCAGCGACAACTCGTCGCGGCAAGCGTGTCCCGAAACGTGAAGCTCCTTCAAGCTCTCGTATATCACGCGCGCGCCGTGACGGTAAATGTTGTTTATTACCGAATACACCATGCGCTCATTCCCGGGAATTGGATGCGCGGAAAGTATAACGGTATCGTTGTACCCAAGCTTGACCTTAGAAAACTCATCCGACGCCATGCGCGTGAGTGCGCTCATAGGCTCGCCTTGACTGCCGGTAGAGAGTATTACCAAGTCCTTGTCTTCTACATTCTTTATTTTTTCTATGTCTATGATTTGCGAGCGATCCATTTTAAGCTCGCCTATTCTTGCCGCGCATTCAGCAACGTTTATCATCGATCGACCGCTGAACGCGACCTTGCGCCCGAACTCCGCCGCTAAGTCTATTATTTGCTGCAAGCGGTGTATATTTGACGCGAACGTAGCTATTATCAACCGCCTATCCTTGTTCTCGTTAAATATATTGCGCATTGACCTGCCGACAGTCGCTTCGCTCATAGATGATCCGGGGCGCTCGACGTTGGTGCTTTCGCACAATAGCAACAGTACACCCTGCTTGCCTATCTCGGCAATGCGTTGAAGGTCAATCATGTTTCCGTCTATCGGTGTGAAATCCACCTTAAAGTCACCGGTATGGAAAACAGTGCCGACGGGCGTCGATATGGACAGTGCACAAGACCCCGCAATAGAGTGCGATACCTTGACAAACTCCACCTTAAACGCGCGGCCGAGCGCAATCGTATTGCCCGCCTGCACGACGTTGAGCTTAGCGTTGTCAATGCGCATCTCCCTCAGCTTATTCTCAATCAATGCGAGCGTAAGCCTTGTTCCGAACACGGGAACGTTGCATTCCTTTAAAAAGTACGGAATCGAGCCGATATGATCCTCATGCCCGTGTGTAATTACAATGCCGCGAATCTTGTCCTTGTTGAGCATTAAGTACGCAGGGTCGGGAATAATCAAGTCTACGCCGGGAGTGTCAGACGTGGGAAAGGTTGAGCCGCAGTCAATGATGATAATATCCTCACCGAATTCGAGTGCGGTCATGTTCTTGCCGATTTCGCCTACACCGCCCAAAAATATAACTTTGAGCATAGGCTCGACGAATTTTTTTTGTTGCAAAATATTGCCTCCGTTATTAGTCCATTTATGGCCTTCCCCATAAATGCGACATTATTTTTTAATTTAATTTATCGTTAAAAATTTACATGAATATATTTATCCGCACAAAAAAGACAAAGCTCGTTTGTTGTCGAATATTAACCGAATGTTAATCGAATATTAAAATGCTTTATGCGATATCCCTCGCGTCTTTATCATTATAATCCATTTTTTAAAAAAACGCAAGTATTTTTTGCATAGCAAAACAAAAACACTCTCGATTTTGAGAGTGTTTTTGTTAAATTTTGCTACATTACATATCGGAGTCGGTAGGAACGCCGTTGTCGCCACTGGGCGCGCCTGTGCCTGCGTTGAGTCCGATTGCATTGGGATTAGGAGCCGCACCGCCCGAGCCGAGCATCATGCTCGGATCGTTTTGGAAGTTCATAGTAGGCGGCAAATATCCGTACGATTGATACGGCATAGCACCCATGCTGCCGGCGCCCAAACGCATCATTTGCTCTTCCAATTCCATTTCGGAAATAAGGATTGCTTCCAGCTCCTCGCGTTTGCGCTTGCGGCGTTTGAGCAACAGGACGATAAGGATTATAAGCGCAATCAGCGCCAAAAGTCCTATGCCTATGCCCCACCAAATTATCGGATACTCCTCGTAGCTTATAACTATCTTATCCCAGAACGAAGGCTCCGGTCTATCGATATTTTTGACTTTAAACGTAACCTTGGTGGTTTCGCCGGTGAGGTCCTTAACGCCGACCGTCAGGTCGCATTCGCCACGGCAGTTAAACGTTACGTAAAGCTGGGTTCCGTCGTCGCTTACGCGCACCTTGCAAATGGTGGGCGCCGATACGGATATGGCTTTGGCGTCGAAGGTAAGCCTATCGCCATTGACGATGTCTTGATCGCTGAACAGCATTGTCGGCGTGAGCATTACCGTGCCGTTGTTGTCTAAGCCGTAATCGCCGTTACCCGTCTGGAACAAGTAGCCTTCATCGCCATGGTTCTTGAAATCATCCAAAAGCTTAGGCTCGGAGTTTTTAACAATCGTAGCGTTAAACGACATATTGACTGATTTGACGTCGGGATCGTTAAGCGCGCTCTTGTTCTTGAACGTTACGTTGAACTTGATTTGATCGGCAACCTTGTCGCCTACAAACACCCAGTCGTCGCCGTCCTTGCGAACCACTACGCCCGAAGCGGACAAATCGGTAATCACGTAGTCGGCACCGGGGTTGAATTCGCCGGGTTGCTCGGTTGCGTGATCCTTAATACCGAACGTGTCGGGAACGTTTTGGAACAGCATTGTCGGGTCGACCTTGGTGGGCAAGCTGCGGATAGCGGTTATACTGTTAAGCTGCTTTTCGGAAATGTTGTAACCGATTACAAAGTTGAGCGTAAACTCCACAACGCCGTAGGACGCAGTATCGTTACCCTCTATGATATCCGCTACCATAACGCTTATGGTTTGATTGCCGTAATAACCCTTTTTGGGTATGAACGAACAAGTAGTACCGGTTTCCGATATCGATATGTTCACGATGTCGCCGGCGCTGTCGTTATCCAGCTCGCAGTGTAAATTCGCCGATTCGCCATCTTCAGTGTACACCGCCGCTACGCCGACAATCTTGAGCTTGTCATTGTTAAGGTCGGTTACGTAATCGTTGATGTCGATGACAATGGGATCGCCGTCCTTGGTCGAAGATCCGGTAACGACAAACGGCTTGCTGTCTACATTCTTTAACATAGGCGGAGCGTTAAGGATATGTATACGCACCGTTACGGTAAAGCCGTTGGTCAACACTGCGGGATCGCCGCTTCGGTCAATGATGCGCATTGTCGCCGTTGCGTCGTTGATTTCGCGGTTGGCGGTGTGCGCTTCTATGCTGAAACCGACAAAGTGGTACGCGTCGTTCGGCATTACGTCGTTGCCGAATATAGGCGTAATCGTAGCGACGTTGCCGCTTTCCTTAGTCGACGTTACGCCAAGCGTCTTGCCGTACATAAGATAAGTTTCTGACGTGGCGCCGTCCCTGCCGACCAAACGCATGGAATCGGTATCGGTACGCATTCTCTTGTAATCGGGATCGGTAATCCACGTTTTTGCATCGTCTTTATCCACAAAGTAGAACGGAGCCATAGTCTTGCCGGGAACAATATATGCGTCGATAAAGTACGAACGGTCGTTGCTTTCGTCTACTGAAAGCTGATAGTATCCGTTTTTGGGATCGGCAGTAACCTCGGTTATCTTAGACCTATCGATGTCTATACCGGAGTTTTGAATTGTAACTTCCACTTGAACGGACGCAGGCATACCGCCGCGGTCCTTGCCGTAGATAATTATCGGCAGCGGAACTTCGTCAAGGTAATTTCCGTTTTCGTCTCGCTTGTCGATACGCCTGTTAATGGTGACCTTGACCGAGTATGCGGGAATGCCGTTGGCTTCCGAGGCCGTATTGTTGACTGCAATGGTTACGGCTTGCGGTTTATCCACCGATTCGGCACCGCGCCAATCCAGCTCTAAGTCGGTAGCTGCCTGCAACGCCTTGTTGTAGTCGGGCGTTTGTACCCTATCGGATACAAATCCGTCATACATAACGTAGTCGTTTATGTCGGAATCGGTAAACAGCGAGCCGAACGGATCTTCCGCATCGTACAGCTTGAATATAGCGCTGTCGCCGACCTTACCGCTGAACCTTAACACACCGGTTTCGTCGTCTTCCGGATTTACGGCAATGGGCGCGGAATCCTTGACGTTGACGTAGAATATGTCGCCGCAAACGGTGTCCACGTCGGACGGCAATACCGCGCGCGAATCGCTTATGTACTTTTTGACTTGTACGTAAAGCGGAATATCCACGCCGTGGTTAGCCGAAATTGGCTTGAAGCTAAGCGACACACCGTCGTCTCCCACCTCGAACATAAAGTAACGTTGAAGGAAAAGCAACAGCGAGCGGTTAACGTTAGTCATCGAAACGCCGTCCGAATAGAATCCGCCGATAAGGAAATTGTTTATGCCTATTTGCTTTTCGTTGAGATAGGCGTTGTCGCGCAAAGCGGTATCCGATTTGAGCGCAAGCACTTTTTTGTTGACAACCGACGGATTGAGGTTGAACAGCGTGGAAATGTTTTCGAGCGAAACCGCTTCGAATTCACTTTCGCTGTCGCCTACGTTGGTCATAAACGCGTAAATGCGCAGCTCGTAATTGAGATTTGCTGTGTTCTTGACAACGTCGGGATCGTTAATCGGCTTGGCGCTTGTAGTAGTTTGATCGACGGACGCGGGCATGTTAGGATAAGTAAGGAACTGGAATGTGCTTTGCACGTCCTTAATCTTATTAAGCTCTTCTTCGTCAGTGGGAAGATCGATACTCGTGCCACTGTAATCGTCGAAGGACTTGACGCTGACCGAAGCAATAGAACCGCGCTGGAACTGTTCTTGGCGAATAGCCGTATTTGTCATTTGCGCGTCGTTGGTTATAGATGAGTAAAGGGTGCAAATGCGTATCTCTATGGGAATTGCATTTTCGTACACGTTGTTGCCGCTGTCGCGCACGTAGAACCTGAGTACATCCACGTCGCTAATGTTGTTATACGTTTTGCACTCTATTGTGAACCATCTGTAATCGCTGGAAATCTCGACGGTGAAGGTATCGTTAGAATAAATGTTGCCGTTCTTTTCCATAGCCGAGCCGTTGAGCGACACCACATTGTACGGCGCTTCGTTTGCGCTTCTATCCTCGTTGTACATCGCAAGAACGTCGCCGCTGTCGGGATCGTAAGCTATCTCGTCGATAGGCAATCTTACCTTTCCGTAAGCCTTGACCTTGCTTCCGCTGTTGAGCGTTACCTCCTTGTACGTGGCGGTAACGGTGGACACGTTGTTTATGGTTTCCGTAGTCGAAAGATTGGTGACGTTGTCGGAAATCATGTACATGCTGTAAATGCCGTGTTGCAGCTGCTGCTGACCCATAACCGTAGAATAAACGGGGCTGAGCGCGGCGTTAAGCTTGCGTTGTGTATCGCCGTAGTCTATTGCTATCGGCTTGGAGCTTACGACTGTGACGTACAGCGTGAACGTTACGCGAGCCATATCCGAATCGACAAGCGTTATCGTGACAGGCATATTGCGACACACAGCCTTTGCTTGAATTGTAACATCCAAGCAGTAGTCGGTGCCGGTGCTTGCGGTCGTTCCCTCAAGCGGTATACCGTCCGAACGCTTGGTAGGTTCAAAGCATTTACTGTCGTAATAGCTGACCTTTTCTATACGCAAGCCCCAAGGCATATCGTCATCGGCAAGCGCAACGTAGCCAAGGTGCTGATTGCTGCCGCCGTCGGGATCGTAGCTATGCACACCCTTGTCACCATCCATAGCTTTTTCGGTAAGATCCTCGAACTTAACTGCCGCGTTGCGTCCGAGAAGGTTTGCTTCGGTAATTCCAGCGTATCCGTTGATAGCCCTGTTGTTTACCACCGCGAACGACGTAGACGCACGCGCGGAAGCCGTAGGCGTTGTGTAGTCGGACGCCGTATCGAGCGCTTCCGAGCCGACAAACCTATTGTACGGCGTGGTAAGGACGGTAAACCTGTCGCCCACTCGCATTTGAATATTCGCAGTAGCGTTGGTAGCCTTGGTGCGAATGTTGGGGGTTTGGTTGATTACGTCTATACTGACGTAAAGCTTTTTGGTTTGGTTGCCGTCGCTGTCCGTAAAGGTAAGCTCAAACATAAAGCTGTTTTGCTGTTTGGAAACGTTAACGCCGTTTTCCACGGTTTGGTACGTAGTACGCCTATTAACGCGGAAATAAATGTTGTTGTCAATAGGTATGGCGTTTTGAACAAGCGCGTCTTGCTCCTGATTGCCGCCGAGCATACGGTAATACTCCATATACATTATTACGTCAGGCAAATATGCGGTACGAATGTTCTTGTAGCTCGGGTTGGACGAGAACTTAGCATTGCCGTTGCGGAGATCGCCGTTTGCGGTTTCCAAATCTCTTGCATTAGTGGAATAAGCCTGAATGTTGTTGGCGCTTTCAAACGGCGAATGTAAATACGTGCCGCTTTCCAGTCTGAACATATCGTCCTTGCGCTTTTGCGGGTCCGTAACGTACTTGGAGTCGTCGGCTACGTCCGCTTTAAGCCTGTCGTAATCGGCTTTCCAGAAGATATTGTTGTTGGTTGTTTTGAGCAAATTGCCACCGGTTATGGCATAAGACAGGTTGAGCGTATACGGCTGACCTATTGAAAGCGCAACGTTCACCTTTTTGCCACCCGCATAATCATCGAGGTTGTCGGACAGCTTTGCCGCCGAGCCCTTGATTGCAACGCGAATTTCCAACGCTACGTACGACGCAGCGCCGAATCCATCGCCATGATCGTCGTAAATAAGCACTTTGAGCGGATAGTACGCTCCCAATGACGGGTTGGAAGGATTGCGAAGTACAAGTCCGCGCTGAGTGTAGTATTGGGATATGGCAGTGCTGCCGGTAGGCAGCATGTCGGTATTGATAGTTGTCTTTGCCTTAGGCGTGATTGACAACGTAGTGCCGTCGGTCGACAAACCTACCGAGAAATACTTGTCGTAGCCCTCGTTGTTGTTGTACGCATAGATACCGCCGTTCGGCCTGTATTCGTCCGTAACGCCGTCCATACCGATCTTATCCCAAGCGCCGAAATAATTGGATATGGACAACTGTGCGTTTTGTCCGGAGCCGGTGTTGGTAAACGTAAGCGCGCCACTATCCCTGTTTGTTGTATACTCCTTAACGCGCTCGCGTCCCGAAAGGAACTGCAACTGGCGCAACGAGTTATACGAGAATTTAGCCGTATCGGACTTGGATTGGTCTACAACCTGCTGTCCGTTTTCGGTCTTATAGCTAACGTCGGCATCCTCGTACCGAATAACCTTGTTAGCGCCCTGAACGGTAGTGCCGCGCGACAACGCAATGTACTGCGTGGGCGAATCGGTAGTCAAATCCAAAAGATCGGTGTAGTAACCCGCCCCCGGTTGATTGCCGTTGGTAGACTGGTAAGTAACGCCGCCGTTAGAGGCCAAAAGACTGATAGGACTGTTGCCTATTTCCAGCTTGAACGTGACTTCGGCGGTGTTTTGAGCCCTGCTTAGTGCGGATTCGCCGCCATTATACTTTGTAACGTTACCGACAAACGAGCACAAAGCAACCTTGACAGTAATGGTCAAGGACGCAGCTTGCGCACGGGTACTGTTCTTTTTAAGTTTAAGTCCGAACAAATGCTCTTGAAGTCCGCTATTGATATTTACTTGATCGGCAAGGTACAATAAGCGTCCGTTACCGACTATATTAGACCCCGCGCTCGCCACAAACGACTCTTGCGTGCCGTCTTCTTTATGCGTGGGAATGGATAGACGGTTATTAAGGTACGGACTAAGCGCAAAGTTGTCAACGTCAACGGAATTGCGATTATCCACAAGATCGTAATCGTGAATTGTGACGTAAGGGTTTTCCTCGGCGCCTGTCCAAGTATTTACGCCGTCGCTGATTGTTACGGCTTGCTTGTAGCCCTCTCTGCGAATATAACCGTTATCAGAGCCTATATCGTATGATACGTAGGTGTTTTGCGGGAACGATACTGTTCCGTTAGTATCATTTATATCGGCAAAGCCTTGCCTGAGCGCAAAGTAGCTCATAGGCACATACGTATACTCGCTGCTGTCACCCGATATCTTGATAGTGTCGGAATATCTAAACGCGCTTTCCGTGTCTCCCGGACTTACTTCCCCGTCTATTATTACCGGATAGGTAAAGCCGTTAGTGTTTTGCGCATTTTCGCTGCTGTACTCTATTCCCGAATGAACGCCCGCAAGCGTATTGTCTCGTGTAGAGCTATCGTCCTCCGACCCAACAGCGCCGTCATATGTGGGAACATATACTTTGCCGTTTGCCTGATCGGCAACCGTGTAGTAGCCGTCAAACTGGTTGTAATAGGTGTACGGCACAATGCCTATATCGTTGATGAACAAGTCGTACGAAAGCGTTTGATTGCTAAATACCACAACGCTGTTGGCGCTGCCCGCCTTGTAAGCGGTAGCCTTGTTTGCGGTATCGCCGCCAAGCTTGGTTTCGTCGCGCATGGATATGCGCAGGTTGATGTACTTGCCCGCGTCGGAAGCTGCTTTGGGCTTGACCATAATCGCCCAATCGGTAACTATCCACCTGCCCTCATTGTCAAAGAACTTACTGCGGAAAGACTCGTCACCGAAATTGCCGCTCGCCTTTAACGTTTTGGCGGGATATGCCGTATAAGCGTTGTTTTCGCCTTTTATAAAGTAGACGATATCGGTTTGTGTTAAATCAATCTTACCGTTCGCACCGAAGGCGCTTGACGCTTCATTTCCGATTGACGTATTGTAATCGTTGCCGTCTCTAATGGCAATCTGCGCACCGAAGGCGCCGTTTGTCCAGCTATTTCCCGTTCCGAGCTGAGGTACTGCGTTTCTATATGCGGTTACTTTGTCCGTCGCCGTAGTATCCGCATTTACATAACCGACGGCAGCGGATGACTGTCCATACGGCGATGTAGTCGCCGAAAGCACTACGCCTTGAAGGGCGTCGGTATCGCTGACCAAATACTTAATCTGTCCCGCCGAAGCGCTGTACTCAGCACGCACGGCCTCCGCCGCGCCGCTGCCCGACACAAAGAAACGGGTACGCGTTCTGTCCTGCGAGGTTATACTTTCGACATTCCACAAATATTGGAAATTGGTGTTGTTTGAATCGAGCGCAACCTTTTCAAAGCCGTTTTCGCTTGTATTGTAGCCGAACGCGGCGTTGATGACCTCTATGCGAATGTAGCACTCCGACCTTTCGAGCAAGCCGTTGTCGCCGTATCTGCCGTCGGTTGCGTAGAACCTTATGTAAAGGTTTTGCACTGCCTGAGTGGAGTTGAGCGCGGTAATCGTAATCGTAGTTGAGGTGATAGTTACGTTTACGTAATAGCCGTTGTACGAGCGACCGGCAAAGTCTACCTCGCTTCCGCTTACGTCGGCACTGTCGACAACTTGGCAACCGCCCGTTACGTCAAACCAAACCTCGCCGTCCTCGTTGTCTATAAGCAAGTTCTTGGACAAATCACTGCCGCCGTTGGTGGCGCATATAACCATTGTGGACGGTTTGACAGTCTTGTCGGAGTTACTAATAAATCCATTTAAATCTTGGACTTCGTCGTTTTGTATAGGATTGGTCGTAAGCGTAAAATACTTGTTGGGATATTGCACTCTCGGCGAGCTGTTGATTACGTCGATTTCGATACGTATCTTTTTGACGCCGTAAGAATTACCCGTAGCGTTTGCGCCCGTGCGGTCGCGCACCGTAAACTCCAACACTGCGGGAGATCCGCTTGTAGTACGCCTGTTTGCGGTGATAACCACATAGTCCAAGTTGTAAGTAGACGCGCTTGCAGCACCCGCCGCTTTGTAGGATATTTGAGTGCCGTACGCGTACGATACGAACCCGTCGCCCGCTAATTGCGGAGCCATGAATGACATTCTATTGGCTGCGGAAGCATACGGATTGTACGTAAAGCTGTCAAGACTTGTGCCGTCTATCGACCGCGCAAAGTACAAACGATCTAACCATGTCGAACCGCTTGACGTGGTGCCGAATCTATTGTTAGTTGTAAACCTTGTAAAGCTACGCGTGCCTTGCAGCGCGGTAATCATGTTAATGAGGTTCGACGTATATTGAGCGCCGGAATAATCGTATCCGCCGTTCGCCGTAGATACGTTGGCTGAGGTAGCAAGAGCCGATATATTGATATCGTTATTAGAACCTCCTGCGTATCCGTCCCCTTCAACGTGGAATACGCCGCCGTTGTACGTGCCGTTTAAGCCGTTAAGCGTGAAGCCGTTTGTAATGCCCGAGCTATGAATAAAAGCATTCATATCGGCGTCGGTTATCAAGTCGTACGGCGTTACAACAATGTGAGAGTGCGCGGGCACGCGGTATTTGATTGTTGCTACGCCGTCGCCTGTGGGTTTTGTATAAGTGGACTGAACGGTTACGCCGTTGGTGGTGTAATCGAGCTGAGCGACCTTGTTGCTGTCCAAATACTCGGGCGCTTTGTTGCTTACGTTTACCGCAATGTACGAGGTGCATGTAGCATTAGCGGTATCCTTCATATCGACTTTAAGATGCAGATATCTATTGTGCGTCCAGTTTTTAAGCGTGATTTTAAGACCGTTAACTTTGACGCACTTACCGTAAATGCCGATATCCTCGGTAGTCAATGTGCCTACCGAAGCAGGTACACGCCCACCGAAATATGCCTGTGGAATGTAGATATCTATAAACTCAACGGTAAAGTAATCGCCTATATTCGCCACGGAGCTTTGTATTTCGGTCATTGTGGACTTGATTGTTACAAGCTCGTTCAACTTGCCGGTGCTCGTTTGCCCCGCCGTGGTCAAGCTTTGACCGTTAAGCATATTGGCGCTGTAATAGTTATCGGCGTCGGCAGCAAGCGGTCTTAATCCCGTCGCGGTGTATTGATTGCTCTCATTCTTATAAAGTCCTATGGGGCTGGTTTGCTGGTTGTAGGTTATGCCCATCGGCGTGAAATAGAACACGTCGTTGGGATTGCCGTTTGCCGTGGGCATTTCACTGGCACCGGCGCCGTTGCGCTCACGGTCTATCGTGTTGGGTGCACGGTTGTTCACCTGTATACCGAGCGGCAACCAAATACCGTTATCGGCAGTATCGTTTTTGTCCTGCACGCGGACAAGTATATAGAAATGACCGGCATTTGCCACGCCCGCCGCAGTGGTAGGGGTTGTAAACGTGCCGCCCGTAATCGCCTGCTGCGACGTGCGGTTGGTCTTGTACATTGAATACGTGGCGCGCAAGCCGGTAATGGTTAGCGTGTCGTTGCTAAACGAATACTGAATGTACGCCTTGTCGGTATTTGCCGAGCCGTTGCTGATATACCAGCTTTCAAATCCGGTCGCATAGGCGTCGCCCTTCAACTGACCGGTTTCAAGAACATTAGCGAATTTGTCGGTCGGAGTGGAGGTAGCAAGCACGTTAAAGTACGAATTAGTGTGCTTACTTGTTGTAGCGTTTTTGGAGCCTTGCGTGGATTGGATTTCGCCGTATTTGTTTGCCAAAACAAACTCATTCGTCGGGACTATAACCTCTCGAATAGTATGCGTAGTGCTTGTAATATTGTTATTTACACAGTCGATATCCTTGTAGAATCGGTTAATGCTAATCGAAGTGGAGGCGAGCGTATTTACGCTGACAACAGGGCCTCCCGCCACGTCGTCGCGTAATACCGGACGGGTGTTGTCCATTTTGAACACTATGTCCACGGTAATAGCGGTTTTGCCGCCCGCATTGGTGGAAACGTTTGCCTCGACGTTGCTAAGCCCCATAGCGGTAACAGGTACTTTTTCCACCTCGTACAACGTTACGGTGAATACCTGATATGCGGGATCGGGCGTTACGCACTCAAACGTAAGCGTATCGTACGCATATGCGAGCTTAGACTTTGCAGCATTGTATGCCGTACCCCCCGCGGGCGTGGCGTCGTATTCCTGCACTCGGAATTTTCTGCCGGTACCCGAAATAGACGTTACGCTGCTAAACGACGCGACAATCTTGTCGAGACTGTTGCTAAAACCTTTAATAAGGTCGGACGCATTAATCTTGACCGGCTCGCCCATTCTGAGCGGCTGATCGAATATTGCGGTGTATCTGTTAGTGCCGAGCGGGTTGTATATATTAGCAGTGTCAATGGCGCTGTTTGTAGGCGCAGTCGCGGTTTTGGACAACCCGAAATACAGCTTGTGTCCACCTGCGCTTGTAGCCGTAATTACATCCGACGCGGCACTGGTGCGTTGGCTAATCGTGTTTGCCGGCACGGTAACCGTGAACGGAATAACGGCAAAAGCGCGCGACGCAGTGCTTGTTCCGAAGTTGTCGCGTATACGCACGTACAAAGTAATCGTGCCGTTGGTGGTGCAGCCGTCATAGCCCGCGCGCGGGTATTTCTTTATTTTAGTGATGTTAAGCTGACTGCTGCTCGACCAAGTCCAATCAAAGTATTCGCTTGCAGTCTTGCTGCACGCCGAATTGACGTAAAGCCTATCGTTAGCAGTAGTGGTAAACGTATCTAATGCACCGGACGTACCGTTGGTAAAGTATACGCCGGTAAGCGTTGCATTTGCATGGTTGGCATTGTCCCTATCCTCCGCCAAAGAGCTGGCGAGAATTGCCTGACTCATCGCATTGCCTGTGCGAACTGGCAACGTTATAGACGCACCTTTGCTTACGGGAGCTTGGTTAACGTTGATAGCCGTAATCCTCGCCCTGCCGTTGCCGGATGACGCCGAATTACCTAAAGAGTTGCTTGTAGATGAAAACGAGCTGCTTATATAGTTGGAACCGCTGTAGCTGCTTATAGGGTCGTCGCCGTGGCGAACCTGACCGCCGTAGTAGCCGCCACCGCCGCCGCCCTCGTCGTTTGTCCAGCTGGAACTGGATCCGTGCTTGGGAGAAGTATCGCCGTTGCCGCCGTAAAAAAGACTGCCGCTGGAAACATGGGTTTGAGTAATACTCGTAGTATTTCCGCCGCCGCCGCCTGCCGCAACGATTATGCGGTTGTTGATACTGGTGGACGTTCTGATATCGGTTGCGCCGCCGCCGCCCGAGCCTGCTCTGCCCGTGCCTTGACCGCCGCCGTTGAAGCCGCCTGCCTTAACGGTATAATTGGAACCGTCTATACTGCCCGTACCGCCGGCACCCGTGCCGCCGCAGTATATATATATAGTAGTTGAAGCCGCCGTGTACGTAATAGTACCGGCAACGTATCCGCCTAAGCCGCCGTTGGCAGAGCCGCTATTTGCCGCGTAGCTGCCACTGTAACCGCCGCGCGCGCCCCAAAGCTCGAACTTGTATTGTCCGGCAGGCAGATTAACCGAACGATAGCTACCGTTGTAGGTATAATCAACGTAATTGTTGTTGGTAAACGAACCGTTGCCTATGTAAGTCTTCAACGTGTCGCCCGTCAAGTTGCTGTAATTCGCCGAGGTTGATACCTCCGCTGAATTCGCACTGTCTACACTCACCTTTTTGGACGAGTCCAAGGTGAGCGCGCAAGTGACGGCTACCGCCAGTGCGGTTATGACCGTCGCAAGCAGCAACAATACGCGCCGCCCTATCTTGATCCTGTTTTCGCTCGTATGATTGTTCATACTTCTACCTCTCTGGTATTGACGTTGTGGTTTAAAGTTGTTAACAATTTGTTCACAATT
>JAIEBI010000066.1 GCA_029070965.1 Clostridiales bacterium | reverse complement strand
CTCCATTATTAGCCTCTAATATGATTATACTATTATTTTTATAATTCGGCAATATAAATTCCCAAGTTTCTAATCATTTTTTAGTTTTCGCGGCATAAACCACCATCGGCACAATTGGCAACCAATGTACATTGAGAAAACAGCAAACAAAAAGCCTAAATCAAACTTTGTCAGTTCAATTTAGGCTCGGAGTGGTACACCCGACAAGATTGTGCGCGGAAATCGCGCACGGACTTCGGCTACACCGAGCGCCTAGCGAACTGCGCGGCGAAAAATCTTACTGTATTAAAATATTATCAATTTTTTCTACTGTTTACATGTTTATATACACATCAACGCCGCGCTACTCATTTTGTGAATATACCACGATATAAGCCCCCGCAAAGCGGAGGCTTATATCGTGGTACACCCGACAAGATTCGAACTTGCGACCCTCAGAATCGGAATCTGATACTCTATCCAACTGAGCTACGGGTGCTTATAACTTATTTACTTTTAACTATCGCGTTGGCATAATCGTCACCCGACACTGACAACTGAGCTACGGGTGCTGACTTATTGCTGCCGACATTTATAATAACACTGTACGCGTAAAAAAGCAAGTTATTTTACGGTGTTTGTTATTCAACAATGCGGAAGTCGTAATTTTCGCATACCTTTTTAAATCCCACCGCATTGTAAATTTTATTGGCTGACGGGTTAGTCTTATCCACAAACAAAACGAAGCCCTTATACTCGCCCATTAACTTTTTGCACAGCTCATGCACCATCGCCTTCCCATAGCCGCGATTTCTATATTCAGGTTGCGTATAAACATAGCTCAACGTGGCATAGCTTCCGAACGGCTTGGCTTGTACAATGGACACCGGCTTTCCGTTTTCATTTTCGTACACAAACAAGTTGCGACTCACCAACATCGTATTAAATTTTTCCAAAGCAGAATCGGGGGCGATGCGCTCGTTTACAGCTTCCAGCCACATAGCCGCAATCCAGTCTTTGGCAAATTGGTCGTTCTCATTCGCCAATCTTAATTTGCCGTTTACCGTTACAGCGTTTAATTTTGTCAAGCGCAAAATGTCCATGTCGATATGCACGCGCATTTTCCTGCCCGTCAATTTTTCGTACTCGTTTGCGAACGCCAAACATAATTCCAATTCGCCCTGCACACCGCGTATTGCAATATCGTTTTCGACAATATATTCAGCCAAACCCGCCGTTGCGGGTACCGCCCCGTCGCCGAGCGCGGCAATTTGCAAATTGAACGGATACGCATTCAAAAATAGTAACTCAATCTCGTTATTTTCATTATACACCGCGCCGCGCATATTATTCGGCGGCAAAGCCTTATCCGACCCGTCGAGGTTGCGCAAAAACAAATTAAGTTGCAATTCAAAATCGGTCAAGATATTTGCATACGCTTTTTCGAACTCTCTATTGCTCGGGCTGATTTTAATATTAAATCTTTTCATAGTGTAAAAAAATCGAACCGCCTAAGCAATAGCCTCGGCGGTTCGAGCTACGTTAATATTTTATTTGGTTTTTTTCTTTTTTTCGGGCTTCGGCGGGAAATTGGTCTTTTTTGTAGCTTTGATTATTGCCACGCCCTTATCCGCGACCTTGCCGCCGAACGGCTTATACGTAAGCAAGTCGGTGTAGTCGTCCTTGGGAAGCTGCGGAGTATACGCGCTGCCCGAATTGTTGACTACCACGTACACCACATCGTCGCCCGCCTTTCTCTTAAAGAACATCACTCCGTTGTCGGTATCCATTCCGCAGTATCTGCCGTGAGCAAAAATTTCTCTTTCATTCGTGCGTACCGCGCCCAGCTTTTTGTACCACCTAATCAATTCCTTATCTGCATTGCCCCACGGATAGCACTTTCTGTTGAATGGGTCCTCAAAGCCTTCCATGCCCGCTTCGTCGCCGTAGTACACGCACGGCACGCCGGGGAGGGTGTATTGCAACGCCGAAGCAAGCTTAACAAGCTGCACAGCCTCGTCGCGGTTCTTAACGGTCGCCGTCGCCTTTTCGTCCTTGGTGTACACCGCACCGTTATCGCCGAGCACAGTGAGCAGCCTTGCCGTGTCGTGATTGCCGAGTACGTTCATCATGCAATCTACGGCGTGCTTGGGATAGTTATTTACCACAACCGCCACCGTATTGTTGAGCCTGCCGCTGTCACCGCACCGCACGAAATTCAAAATATCTTCCTTGAACGGATAGTTGGTCACGCTATCCAGCTTGCCGTCGGTGATGACGCTGCGCGTGCCGTCCGCGGTGCGCAACGCGGTCGCGTCCATAAACACCTCTCCGTACACCACCGCATCGGGATTTTCCTTTTTGGCAGCTTTTACGCAATGCGCGATAAAGGCGTCCGAAAGCTGTTCGCAAACGTCCAGTCTCCATCCTGCCAAACTCATTCTCGTCCAGTATCTGACAATACCCTCTTGACCGTTGATGAACTCGTCGAACATGGGATTGGCGTCGTTTGTCGCGGGCATGATGTCTATGTTGTCGCGGCACTCGTAGTCGTTGTTCCAGTTATTAAACTTGTACCAATCGAAGTACGGGGACTTAACGGAGTGGTACGCGCCCACGCTGTCGTAATTACCCTGCTTATTAAAGTAAATACTGTCGTCGCCTGTGTGCGAAAACACGCCGTCGAGTATAATTTTTATGCCGCGCTTGTCGGCTTTTTTAATCAACGCTTTAAGGTCGTCGATAGTGCCGAAATCGCTGTCCACGCGCATATAGTTGCCGGGGTCGTATTTATGGTTGGAATGCGCCTCGAATATGGGCGTAAGGTAAATGCATGTAACGCCCAAATTTTTCAAGTACGTAAGTTTTTTGGCGATGCCTTTGAGGTTGCCGCCGAATAAATCGGTGTTCGTGATTTTACCCTCGCCGTTCGGCTTATATTCGGGCACGCCGCCCCAGTCCTCGCGGTAGGTCGCGTACGACTTTGTTCTATTGCGCTCGCCGCCGATAAAGAATCTATCGGGCATAATCTCGTACATAACGCCGCCGTCGAGCGCGGTGGGCGCATAAGCGTCCGCCGTGACGGTTAGTTGCCAATCGCTGCCCTTGCCGAGCAAGGCGCGCAAATCGACGTCGCTGCCCACACGGTAGCACTGTTCCTCGTTTTGGATATCGAAGTGATAGAAATACAGTCCCGACGTGGTGATTTTGATTGCAATGGAATATGTATACTCGCCGTCCTCGTCCTTGACAAGCTTCATCGGATATCTAACGGCATCCTCGTTTTGCTTGGTGAGTACAAGGTAGACCTCGGACGGGTTTTGCGGGCGGGTAAACTTTAACGTAAGGCTTACCGGCTCGCCAACGGTAGCCGCACCGAGCGGCGATTTGCATTTGCAGCAGTTGGGGAAAAAGTCCACGGTTTTGCTCATAATATATCTCCTTTAATTATCTACTTTTTTGTGACAACGCCGTCGCAAAAATCATGCGGCGGCGTCATTGTCGGTAAGTTTATTAATTATTGAGGGCGCTTGACCTTTTTGAGGTTCCAAATGTTTTTGGCGTAGTCGTGAATGGAACGGTCGGACGAGAATATACCCGCTTGCGCGATATTGATAAGCGCCATCTTGTTCCACTTGGCTTTGTCGGCGTATGCCTTGCCCATCTTGTCGGCCGCATTGATATAGTCGTCGAAATCGAGCAAGCACATATACGGGTCGGCGACTTGGTAGCTGCCTGCGATAAGGTAGTCTGCTATGTCGGAGAAGCTTTCGCCGTCGAAGCCTACGCGCAATCTATCGACCACGCGCTTGATTTCGTTGTTATGCGTGTAGATGGTGGACGAGTTATAGCCCGCACGCCATGCGCGTTCGACCTCTTCCGTCTTCAAGCCGAAGATGAAAATGTTGTCGTTGCCCACGCGCTCGCCTATTTCCACGTTGGCGCCGTCCAGCGTACCCAGCGTGATAGCGCCGTTTATCATGAACTTCATGTTGCCGGTACCCGACGCTTCCTTACCCGCAAGCGAGATTTGTTCGCTGATTTCGGACGCGGGAATGAGGTGCTCGGCTTGCGTGACGTTGTAGTTTTCCACGAACATGACGTCAAGCTTTTTCTTGATTTTGGGGTTCTTTTGGATTTCCGCCGACAAGCAGTTGATAAGCTGGATTATGCGCTTTGCGTGCATGTAGCTACCCGCCGCCTTTGCGCCGAATATAAAGGTTTGCGGCGCGACGTTCTTGTTGGGGTTATCCAAAAGCTCGAGGTAGTAATGCACTATTTTGAGCACGTTCAATAGCTGGCGCTTGTACTCGTGCAAACGCTTGATTTGTGTGTCGAAGCGCGATTCGGGATTGAGAACAAAGCCCGTCGTCTTTTTGATATATGCGGCGTAGTCCTTTTTGTTATCCTGCTTGATTTGCCCGATTTTTTCCAGCACCGACTTGTCGCGCGTAAACTTGGTAAGCCCGCTGAGCGTTTCCGGCTTGGTGTAGAATTCGGGGCCGATAAGCTCGGTAATGAGCGAAGCAAGGCGCGGGTTGGACTGAATGAGCCAGCGGCGGTGAGTTATGCCGTTGGTAACGTTTGTGAACCTATCGGGATAGACCTCGTTGAACTCGCTGAAAATGGTGTCCTTAATGATTTCGCTGTGAAGCGCCGACACACCGTTAATCTTTTGCGAGCCGATAACGCAAAGGTTTGCCATCTTTACTTGGTTGTGGTGAAGAATGCGCATTGCGTCTATCTTTCTGCGGTCGACCTGCTTTTCCTCCATAGCGGCTACAAAGCGACGGTTGATTTCGCACGTGATAGCGTATATGCGCGGCAACACCATACGGAAAGTGGTTTCGTCCCACTTTTCAAGCGCTTCCGCCATAACGGTGTGGTTGGTGTAGTTGACCGTGCGCGTAGTGATGTCCCACGCGTCGTCCCACGAAAAGCCGTGTTCGTCCATCAAAAGGCGCATAAGCTCGGGAATAGCGAGCGCAGGGTGGGTGTCGTTTGCGTGAATAACCGCCTTGTCGGGCAAATTCTTGACGCTCTTGTAAAGGCGAAGGTGGTCCTTGATTATGCTTTGCAACGACGCGGAAACGAGGAAATATTCCTGTTGAAGCCTAAGCTGTTTGCCCTGCGAGTGATCGTCGGCGGGATAAAGCACCTTAGAGATAAGCTCGGCGTCGTTTTCGCGGCGCATAGCCTTTTCGTAATCGCCTTGCGAGAAGGAGTGCATATCGAACTGCGTGGACGAGGTTGACGACCACAACCGCAGTACGCTTACGCCTGCGTTGTCGCCGTAGCCCGAAATCATAACGTCGTTGGCGAGCGCGTCTACTCTTTCGCTGCCCACGTAACGGACGCGCATCCTGCCGCCGTCGTTGTACTCCTCTACTCTGCCGCCGAAGTTGACGGTAAAGCGTTTGTCGGAGCGCGGCATCATCCAAACCTCGCCGCTGGGCAGCCACATATCGGGCAGCTCGACTTGCTGGTTATCGACAATGCGCTGGCGGAACAAGCCGTACTGATAGCGGATTGTAAATCCCATTGCGGGATAATTCTTGGTGGCAAGACTGTCCATAAAGCATGAAGCAAGCCGTCCCAAACCGCCGTTGCCGAGACCTGCGTCCGATTCCCTTTCGAAAATGCTTTCCAAAGAGAAATTCATATTTTTAAGGCATTCGTCAAACTGTTCGGTAAGACCGAGATTGAACAAATTGTTTTTGAGCGATCTGCCTATAAGGAATTCCATACAAATATAATACACGCGCTTATACTTGCCTTCCGCGATACGCTTGTTATTTTCTTGCTTTTTTTGCAACAAAAGATCGCGTACAACCAACGCAATCGCCTTGTACATTTGATCCTCGTTGGCGCGGTCGGGCGTGATAGCAAAGTAGCGGGTCAACTTATCGAGTATAAGCTCCTGCACCTCATTTGTTGTTTTATTCATGTTTCCTCCGTTCCGATAATTGTAAAATTGATATGTGTTTTTTTGGGGACGATTACGCCGCAAGCACGCGGTACAAAACGTTGTATTCGAGCGCCGACTTGCCCCAAGAGAAGTCGCATGCCATGGCGCGCTTGACAAGCGCCGTCCAAGCAGCTTTGTCGTTAGTGTACATATCGAGCGCGCGGTAAATGGTTTTATCCATTATGTCGGAATCGTACTCCTCGAATACAAAGCCGTTACCGGTATCGCCCTTGCCGCAGTCCACAATGGAGTCGATAAGCCCGCCCGTTGCGCGCACTACCGGCACGGCGCCGAAACGACACGCATACATTTGCGTAAGGCCGCACGGCTCGGTGCGCGACGGGATAAGGCAAATATCCGCCGCCGCGAGCAGCTTGTGCATTAAGTCCTTGTTGTAAGTAACGAGGGTGCGCACTCTGCGGTTGTACATGTTTTGGATATAGGTCAAATACCCCTCTATGTCCGCGTCGCCCTTGCCCATGATTATGAGCTGCATATTGGTGTCAAGAAGATTTTGTTCCACATTGTCCGCGTTGATGGACTTGCGCAACAAATCGTAGCCCTTGTACGCGACCATGCGCGCGACCATGCACACGACGGGAACGTTGGGGTCTTCGGGCAGGGACAGCATGCGTTGAAGCTCGATCTTGTTTTTCGTTTTGGCGTCGAGGTTGCCCGCATCGTAGTTATAGAACAGCGATTTGCTGGTTGCGGGGTCGAATTCGTCAACGTCTATGCCGTTGAGTATGCCCACAATCTTTTCGCGGTTTTCGATTAACACGCCGTCCAGCCCGCCCGCAAACTCGGGCAAGCGGATTTCCCTCGCGTACTGCGGGGACATAGTGGTGATTTTGTCGCAAGCGACGATAGCGGCTTTACAAAGATTGATTTTGCCGTTATACTCGACGAACGACACGTTTTCGTCGGCAATGCCGAACACGTCGCCGGCGATTACCAACGGGTATATACCTTGATAATTTATGTTGTGAATGGTGAAAACGTTCTTGATATGCCCGTATCCCTCGCGACTCTTGTATTCCAGCTTGTAGTACACGGGAACAAGGGCGGTAAGGTGGTCGTTGGACTGTAAAATATCGGGCTTGAAATCGAGATACGGCAATAACTCCAACGCAGCGCGCGAGAAGAACGCAAAACGCTCGGCGTCGTCGTAGTAGCCGTAAAGATTGCCGCGCTTAAAGTAGTATTCGTTGTCCACAAAGTAATACACAACGCCTTCGTATTCCATGCGGAAAAGACCGCAGTATTGGTTACGCCAAGCAAGCCCTACGGTGATGTTACACACGAAGGTCATATGCTCCTTAAGCCTGTAAGCAACGTCTTGGTATAGCGGCATCATTACGCGCGCGTCCGTCTTTTTGGTCTTGTTGAGCGCACGCGGCAATGCCGAACACACCTCGCCCATTCCGCCGGTCGACGCAAACGGGTCCGCTTCGGTCGTAATAAACAACACGTTGTGAATTTTTGCTTTTGCCATATTAATCGCTTTCTCCTTTTAAAAGCCATATATTGTACGGATTGTTCAAAGCAGCGAAGTAATTAGAAGTAATTAGTAAAAAATCCGTTTTGTTTTTCGTGTAAACGTATTCCGTACATATTATATCATACGTAATACTGACTATTTTAACTTACTTTGTCGTTTTTTTAGCAGTCGCCTTTTTAGCGGGCGCCTTCTTTTCCGCGGCAGGCTTCTTTTCGGCTGCGGCTTTTTTAGCTGCGGGCTTTTTCTCTGCCGCTTTTGTGCTCACCTTCTTTTCAGCAGTAGCCTTTTTAGCGGGCGCCTTCTTTTCTTCGACCTTTTCGGCAGTTGCTTTCTTTGCAGGGGCCTTCTTTTCCGCCTTTTTTTCCACGGACTTTACCTGCTCTTTCTTTTCAGCCGCGGGAGCTTGCTCCTTTTTCTTACCGCTCGGGCAGTAAAGCAGTATGCCGCCCATAGGAGGAACGTCGATTGCAAGCGAATGGTCCTTGCCGTGGCTGGCTATGGCGTCAGTCTTGTACACGGTGCCCGACTGATTCCACTTGAATATTTCGGTACGCAATAGCTCGGTGTATTCGCCCTCGTGCGCGCCGAAGCGGTAGCCGTCGTGCGGTACGGGAGAGAAATTGATTATTGCGAGCATGCGGTTTTCGTCGCTGTCGCGGCGCTCGTACACGAGAATGTTTTGTTGATAGTCGTCGGCGACCAGCCATTCAAAGCCTTTCCAGTCGTAGTCGATTTCGTGCATAGCGGGATAGTTTTTGTAAATGCCGTTAAGCACGGACACAAACTTTTGCAAATCCTTGTGCGCGGGATAGTCGAGTATGTTCCAGTCAAGCTCCTTGGAGAAATTCCATTCGTTGAACTGACCGAGCTCGGCGCCCATGAACAACAATTTCTTACCGGGGTGCGACCACATATACGTGAGGAAATTGCGAACGCCCGCAAATTTCATGTCGTAATCCCCGGGCATTTTGTTGATGAGCGAGCCTTTGCCGTACACAACCTCGTCGTGCGAAATGGGCAAGATAAAGTTTTCGGTGAACGCATAGATCATCGAGAACGTTATTGTATTGTGGTGGTACTTGCGGAATACGGGATCGACCTTGATGTACGAAAGCGTATCGTTCATCCAGCCCATGTTCCACTTAAAGTTAAAGCCTAAGCCGCCCATATCGACAGGACGGGATACGCCGCCCCACGCCGTCGATTCCTCGGCTATCATAAGCGCGTTGGGATACTTGGCGAACACCGCAGTGTTGAGCCTGCGCAAAAAGTCAACCGCTTCAAGGTTCTCGTTGCCGCCGTAGATATTGGGACGCCATTCGTATCTGCCGTAGTCGAGGTACAACATGCTTGCCACCGCGTCCACGCGCAAGCCGTCAATGTGGTACATATCCAGCCAGTAGAAGGCGTTGGAAATAAGGAAATTGCGCACTTCGTTGCGGCCGTAGTCAAAGCAGCGCGTGCCCCATTCCTTATGCTCCATACGCAGCGGATCGCTGTGTTCGTAAAGCGGGCCGCCGTCAAACTCGTACAAGCCGTCGCCGTTCTTGGGAAAATGTCCGGGCACCCAGTCGAGAATAACCGCAATGCCGCAGGAGTGCATCTTGTCCACAAGGTAGGCAAAATCCTCGGGAGTGCCGTAGCGCGAGGTGGGCGCAAAGTAGCCCGTAACCTGATAGCCCCACGATCCGTCAAACGGATATTCGGCAATGCCCATAAGCTCGAGGTGGGTGTAACCCGTTTCTTTAAGGTATTCGCTCATCTCGTCGGCAAACTTGCGGTAGCTAAACGTATTGCCGTCGGCGTATCTGCGCCACGACGCGATATGCGCTTCGTACACCGTCATAGGTGCGGAGTACGGATTTTTCTTGTTTTTAAGGTACTCGCCGTCCGTCCAGTTAAAGTGGTCTATATCCACAACCTTGGCGTTGGTGCCCTCAAAGGTTTCGCGGTGGAAGGCGTACGGATCGCATTTATATATAGGATAAGAGAATCCGTTTTCTATATAGAATTTATAGTTGTCGTAAAGCTTAACGCCGGTAACAGTGACCTCCCAAATGCCCGCCTCGGTGATTTTTGTCATGCGGTGCGCATTGTTGTCCCAGTTGTTGAAATCGCCGATAACGGCAATCGAGGTGGCGCGGGTAGACCAAACACGGAAAACAGCGGTGCCTGTTTTGGGGTCGAAGTGACAGCCCAAATACTTGTATGCGTCGAATGAATCTCCGTGATGGTAAGCGTCAAGCGTTTTGATATCCATAGATTACTCCTATTGGTTTATTGTGAGTATTTTCACCAGTACAATTATACAACATTTAAAGGTAAATATCAAGCCTTTTGCGAATTTAGAATTAAGAATTTAGAATTCAGAATTATAAAAAAGGTTGAATAATCTCAACCTTAATGCGGCTAAGCCGCCATAATTCTTAATTCATAATTCTGAATTAAGAATTTAATCAAAATACACAAAATCGTTTGATAGTGCTTTAATCTTTTCGACGTCGGCGAAAGAGTGTTTGTCGTACACCCCTACCGTGTAAAATCCGGCGTTCTTTGCAGTAACAATCGCGCCGAGTAAGTCCTCGCACACGGCACAATGCTCGGGAGTGACGCCCAGCCTTTTCGCGGCGGCAAGGTACACGTCGGGGAAAGCCTTGCCCTTGCCTATCTCGCGCGTAGTGACGACGGCATCAAAAAGGTGCAGTACGCCGTTGTTTTTGAGCGCGGGCAAACACATATCGGTGGTTGACGACGTGGCGACGGCAAGTTTTACACCTTGGCTTTTCAACTCGGTTAAAATATTCTTTACCTTCGGCTTTAATTCAAGCTCGGTCGAGTACGCGCCCACCGCCATGTCTGTCCATTCCTTCATAACCGCCTCGGGCGATTCGGACAGTCCAAACCGCTCTATCGTATACACTGCGGCTTGGCGGATTTCCATTGTACCTATGTTGTCCACGTAGTCGGACGGCACTGTCATGCCGCGCTTTGACAAAAACTTTTCGTCTATTTCGCTCCAAATCCCCAAGGAGTCGAGCAGCGTTCCGTCAAGGTCGAATATAACGCCTTTTATGTAATCGGGTAAATTCATAACCCTATTATATAACAATTATTCGGCTTTGTCATCTGTTTGGATATCGGTTGTTTCAGGTTGCGGGATTGCGGCTTGCTTTTCGCCCTTTGTTCCCGCCGCAATGCGAATTTCTATTTGCTTGCGGAAGGACGTCGATGTAAGCACAAGCATTGCCGCGACAATAACTATCGCCAGCTCGGGAATGAGATACAAGCACTGGTAAACAAACGAGTAGAAGTATTCGTTGGCAAGCGCGGATATGCCGTAAGCGTCGGCATATCCCGCGGCGTACACGCCGAATGCGAACACGCCCGCAAAATAGTGCGCTATAAACCTTAATGCACAGGCAATAATCGCACCCACCGCAAACTGCGCACGCATATTTCCCTTGAATGCTCCTACCTCGCGCATACAGCCCGTAAGCCCGATTGCGCCGAACGCGACAAGATAGTCGAGCACGAACTGCGCGGGGTGAATGATCCACGGGTCTTGTATAGCTTGAAGCAAGCCGTAAATAACGCCGACGACAACGCCCTTGCGGCTGCCGAACATAAAGGCGAACAGCATTAGCGGCAGCATAGAAGCAAAAGTTATGCTTCCGCCCATAGGCATTTTGAACAATCTTACGTAGCTGAGCGCAAATGACAGTGCAACGCACACCGCCGCGTACGTGATTGTGCGCGTGTCCATCGGCTTGCTTTTTCTGTCCAAAAAGACTGCCGCAACTATAATGCCCGCCGCCAAAATAACGGCGCTCAAATACAAGCCGATATTACTTAGTACGTCCGTATAATTGTTTTCCTCTGCTTGTCCGCTTGTATAGTACACTATCATACATACGATAACAGCAATAAGCGCACTGCCTACCACAGCCGCGCATACGATTTTTGCAACCTTTGTCGGCTTGACAAACAGCGTAATCGCGCACGCAATGACAGTCAGCACAAACACAAGCAACGGATAGAACAGTATGGGAAATAGATAGTCCTCTCCGTGAGCGACGTCCACAAAATAGCACGACGTAAACGTGACTATAAAGCACACCGCCGCCGTAAGCGCAATCACTATCCACCCGCCGTTTATCATCTTGCTTGCAGCCGTGAGCGCTTCTTCGCTGTACGCTTGCTTTTTGCGCGCAACCACTACGCACAAGCGCGAAATGACAAACGCGACAAGTAGCGCAATCGTCACCCACAGCGCGATAGTGCGGCAAGTGTTTGTCGCGTCCGTAAAGTTGGCAAAGTAGGTTTTGATGTCGTTTAACATAATCATACTCCTCGTATAGACGACCTGCATAAGTGACGCTTCAAGATTGCGTCGGCGATTTTCGTGATACGAATACAATATGTTGCGGTCGTAGCGGCGCTACGTCCGCGTTATATTGTAGCACGTAGCGCGGAAATCGGTAGCAAGATTGTAGCACGAACTTGTGCAGGTCGTCTACATGTAAAATAACAAAAAACGGCTTGTCGCGTAGACAAGCCGTTATCTTTGATAATCCGACAGCTCCCTACGCGAGTACTAACTCACAGGTTCAAAGGGACCGTCATGACACAATGACATCTCGGCAACTGCGGTTGCGCCCCTGCATCGATAATATTTTAGCATACTGATATGCCGTTGTCAATAAATTTTAATTCCGCTTTTTGAGCGCCGACAAATTCTTTATCGGCTCGTAGGTGTCGCGGTTGCGGTTAAGCACTTCCTCGGCGAGGTTTTTGTACGCAATGCCGCCGGCGGAGGTGGGATCGAACTGGCTTATGGGCAGTCCGAAGGACGGCGCCTCGGCAAGCCGCACGCTACGCGGAATACGCGTAGTAAACGCCTTTTTGCCGAAGTAGTGCGTTATTTCCTCGGCAACCGAGTTTACCAAGTTGGTCCGGGAATTGAACATCGTAACGACCACACCCTCGATTTCCAGCGACGGATTGAGTATTTTTTTTGCGAGCTTAATCGTGTTCATGAGCTGGCTCAAACCCTCCAACGCAAAGTACTCGCCCTGCATGGGAATGAGTATGCTGTTTGCGGCGGTGAGCGCGTTTAGCGTGAGCAGTCCGATAAAGGGCGGACAGTCAATAAATATGTAGTCGTAATTGTTTTTTATCGGTGCGATTGCGCGTTTAAGCGAGCTCTCCCTCTTGTCAAGGCTGACAAGCTCGGCTTCCGCACCGGCAAGGTCTATGTTGGACGGAATAATATCCAAGTTGTCCACGCCTGTATGAAGCACGGCGTCCTCGGCGTTGCAGTCGCCTATTATAAGGCTGTACACCGAGTTTTTAACCTTGTGCTTTTCCACGCCCAGTCCGCTCGAAGCGTTGCCCTGCGGGTCGTTGTCTATAATAAGCACCTTCTTGCCGAACGCCGCAAAGTACGCCGCGAGATTTACGCAAGTGGTGGTTTTGCCGACACCGCCCTTTTGATTGGCTATTGCAATAATCTTTGCCATATTTATCGTCAGTCCTTTTTAATCGTTTTCTTTTGTAGCGCCGTCGCTATCTATTATCCCTACGCTGTCTGTTGCAAGCGGTTCCAGATACGTCATAGGTTCGCCGTAAAATTGTTCGTAAATCTCTACCGCGGCGGCGTACGTGCGCTGTGCCAAATCGGTTTTGCGCTCCATCGGCGGCAGCTCGGTGTTTACGTAAAGCGGCTCGCCTATTTTGATAACCGCTTTGGGTAAGTGCAGCAGCTTTCTTAACCCGCGCGGTTTTTTAAAGCAGTACAGCATTGGCACTACGGGTATATCCAGCCGCTCGGCGTAATGGAATGCGCCGTCTTTGTACGGGCGGGGCTTGCGGTAGTCTATCCACATGCTCTTTTCGGCGTAAAAATGTATCTTCGCTTTCTTTTTGTGTGCCGCGTAGTCCAGCATGTCGTTGAACGGGCGCATGCCCTTGAAGCTTATAGGCAGCGGCACCTCGCCCGCCGCGCAAAGTATATGCCCGCCCACCGTCTTTTTGCAGTTGTGCGGCGCGGCGACTATGTAACGGTTTTGCATGCCGGTAGCGCGCAGGGTAAGCACCGCGTCAAGGTATCCGACGTGATTGGACGTCGTTATGCACGGACCCAACTTTTTCAGCTTTTTCCTGCCCTTGACGTGCCAAACGCCGAAAACTATCGCGCCGCCGACAAACCCTATCAGTTTAAAGGTCGTGCTCCAAAACCAGTGCGCAAAATGCCAAAACGGATTTTTGGGGTGACGGTACACGTATGTGCCATCGGTCTGCGCGCTTTTTTCGGTGGTAAACGGCGCGCCGTCCACGTCGAACAGCCTGCGCCTTTCCAGCTCGGTAAGATAGTCGTTGTATATGCTTTTGGTCATCTTGCCCTTTTGGGCAATTTCCGCAAGCATTTTATCGTACAAGTCGCGCGGAAGCTCTCCCGATTCGGCGAGCCGCGCAAACATTGCCATGTACTGCTTGGTGTTCATCGCAAAACGTCGCCCTCTTTTGTCGGCTTGTCCTCCTCCTCGGCTATCCTTATATCGGTATCGTAGTCGGGAGTGACGTCGGCTTCGGGCGCTTGTTCGGCTTGCACGTCGCCGTTTCCGTCATCGTCGTCGCCTATCACTATGCCGCGCGACTCGTATACAAGCCGTTGCTTTTGCGCTTCCTCCTCCACAATATCGGCAACGGCGGTTATGCCGTTGCCCTCGGCAAGCAATTTTTCTATATTTTCCTCGTATTGTAAGAGGGGCGATTTGTCCTTGATAAATTGACGTATGCGCTTAATCGCCTTACCCCTGCGGTACACTGTTTCGCCGCAGCCGTGTTCGCCGATAAACACCTTGACAGTGCCCGCTTCTATAACGTGCGGGCAGTAGTTAATCATAACCGGCGTGTGCATATACACGCTGTCAAGCACGGCGTTCGGTCCGCCCTTGGTCAAAAACACGTCCGCCGCGCCGTAAAGCTCGTAGGCGTTTTCCAAAAATCCGTACGTCTTAAAGGTCATGTTAGGCGAAACTTTCAGCTTGCCCCTGCCTTCCTCAATCGCCTTAAAGTAGTCGTAATGCTTTTTGTGATGTCCTGCAATTACGCACAGCGTTATAGGCAATCCGCTTTTGATGAGCGATTTGGCGAACTTGGGACCCCTGCCCAGCAAATATCCGCCGTCGGCTATGACCACCGTAAACTTGTCCTGCGGCAAGTCGAATTTGTCCCGCAGCTGCTCACGCGACAAATTGTTGTCCTCTATGCACTTTCTAACGCAAGGCGTGACAAGCCGCAAATTTTCCTCTTTAAACTTGTACTTAACCGCCTTTTTGTACGCGAGCGGATTGTCCACAATGAATATTCCGTCACGCCTGTCCCAAAAGGTATGCAGCGTCGGGTCCGGATTGTAGTTTATTACCACCACGTCGGGATCGATACGGCGCTTGTATTCGACAGCCAAAAGATCGGTAAAATAGTGGTTGGAGATTATGATATTGGGCTTGCGTTTTTTGATTGCTTCCAGTCCTTGCAAAAACGACTTATGCGCCATTTGGCGGTGGAAAAACCTAAGCAGCTTATGTCCGCCGAGTAACGCGATAAACGGGAACACAAATCTACCGAAATACGGTATCTTATTGGTGTTTTGGACTTGCTTAATGAGAAACCTGTTCATTTTGACAAGATTGGGAAAACCGTCCTCCGTCAAAATAAAGGATTTTTGTATGTCATACTCGCCGCTGCATCTATCGACCAGCGCGTCGTATATACTGTCCATCGAGGAAATGTGACCAAATCCCGATTCTACGTATGTCAGTAGAATTTTTCGCTTCATTATTTGTTACTGTTATTTTCCTTACACGCTGAACTTGTTTTTGCCTTTGTTAAGCACTATCGTGCGACGATCGGCTGCCCTGCCGATATGCTCGGGCGTGATTTCCAGCTCGACCTTGGCCGTCGTTTTGTTGTCTATTATTATATCGACCTTTGTCGGGGAATATTTGTACCGCACATCCAAAGTGCCGCTTGCAAGCTGCAATTCCGTGCGGAAATCCTTTACCGCCGTAAAGTCGGGCGTGATTTTTATTTTGCTCGCGCCGTCCTTGACGGATATGCCGCCGAACAACTCGATAGCCTCGAATATTACCGCCGATTGGTAGCCCTGACAACGGGTGCCGTAGCCGTTAAAGTCCTCGCCCAGCGTGGTGTGCTCGTCGCCCGCGGCGCTCGAATAGCGCATGTTAAACCGCGTGCGCGCTTCGTCCCGCCTGCCGAGCTCGGAAAGCGCGGTAAGCACCGCCCATTCCATGTACGGCGACGCATTGATTGTTGCTGCAAGCAGTCGCGCCACCGCGCCCTTTCTGTCGTCGGGAATAAGCCCCGCAAGCGCGATAAAGGCGTTTGCTCTGTCGTCGTAGCTGTCCTCGCGCGTGGTGTAACCGAGTCCGTCCCACGTGCTTTCTATAAACTCCGCAATGTTGACCATGCGGTCGTCAAACTCTTCCTCGTAATCGTTGTTGCCTACCTCGGCGCCCAGCTCCTTCAAAAAGCTACACGCATTGTAGTACAGCGCGTTTTCCAGCAACACCTCGTCCACGTTGTACAGGTTGTCGTACCAACGCCGAGTGCCGTCGCGCAACGCCACGCCATGCTCGGTCATATCCCATTGCATAAGATAGTTGACTAACTTTTCGTAATTAAGCCTGAAAAACTCGATATCGGTTGTGTAGTTGCGGTACGTGCCGAAAAGTCCGTAGTCGCTTAGCGCGATAAGCCCGTGCGACGGAATATCCACCGGCACGTTGCCGGGGACGCAAGAGTACAGTATATCGTCGCCTTCCGAATACTCCATTACGTCGTCCAACACCTTTTTGACAAGCGGCGCCGCGTCGGCGTACACAAGATACAGCGCGCGCGCCGCAATGGACGCGTCGCCCAGCCACATTGTGCGTTCACGTTCGGGAGTGTCCATTATGGTAGAGCCCATACACATATACAGCGTGTTCACCGCCTTATTAAACAGCTTTTCCATTTCGGCGGTGTCCGCTTGGTACGAGCAAGTGGGCATTGTATTAAACCCGAGCTCGCGGTAGCCTAATTTAACCACCTTGACGGTGCGCGGCATGGTAAAGTACAGCACGCTCCCCACCATCGGCAGCATGCCCTCGTAAATATTCAGCGTGGGCTTGGTGGTGTACTTGACCGAATGCGCTTTGTACGTGCTTACCTCGTCGCCGAAGCAACCCATGCACTCGGTGCGGTCGGTGGTAATGGTAATCACCTCTTGACCGTTACCCGCAACCTCCATGTACGGAGTTACGCGCATCTCGCGCGGAAGATTGATGATGTACGTGTCGCCGTCAAACTGATTTGTGGTCTTTTTGGGTTTTGCTATTATCGGTTGCGGCGAGAACTTTTCGAGCGGCACGGGGCGAAGGGTTACCACGCCCAGATTATCGTCGGGATAGTCGGCAATCACCGTTGCCGGCTTGAACTGGGTAATGTTGTACGCGGGGTCGTAAACGTTTTGTATAGGCCCCTCGTGCGCGGCGTCGTAGTTTACGTTAAAGCCGGCGTAACAGCAGTTGGTGGAGCGCGGAGTCTGGAAGGCCTCGTTTTCGTATACCATAAAGCTGCTGTCGCTGTAAATGTCCAAATCATTGCACTCGAATATAAATCCGGCGCGCGGCGAGCAAACAAGGTCGCGCCCGTCGTTGCCGTAATACTGGGCGAACACCACAATAATGTTGTCACCCTTGGTTAAAAAACTCGCTATATCGAATTCGTCGTAGTACGCGCGCTTTTCACTGCGGTTGAGTCCGCCGTTCCACACCACCGCATTGCCGTTTACAAACAAATAGTAATGGGTGTCGCACGCCGCACGGCAAAACGCGCGTTGCGGCGGCTTGTTCTGCCCAAAGGAGAACGTGCGGCGCATAATGACGTTGGAATTCTTTTTGGTGGCGTCCGCCGCCCAAATCCACTTGGACTTTCCAAACAATACGGTAGGCTCTTCTATCTTTTCCATAAATCTCCACATGGCGCGCGTCGCAATATATATATAAGCCGCGATTATGCGCCGCTTTTAGTTTACCACACAAATTCGGCTTTTGCAACCCTTTGCGCAAAAAACCTTAATTCTTATCTCTTATCTTTTACATAAACACAAAAAATCCCCGCAAATTGCGGGGAAGTTTTTGTCGATTGATTATTATCGTTTTTCACTACTATATAGTAAGCGCAGTAGAAGCACCTATTTTCACCGAGCCTGTAAGCGCCGACGGGTTAAGCGTAAGCGTGAGCGTTACACCGTTCTTTGTGCGGGTGAACGTAAATGCGCCCGTGCCGCCGTTGCCCTCGAAGCTCGTGCCGTAGCTGAACTCCGCCGTCGTGGACTTGCTGTACGAGAACAGCTGGCTGCTGTACTGTCTGCGCAAGTGTATCAAGTTCTTGTAATAATTGTACAAGTCCTTGAATGTCTCCTGCCTCGACCAAGCTATCTGGTTAAGCTTGACGGGCGAATCGTACGAGTTTTCGTTGCCGTACTTTGTTCTGCCCATTTCTTCACCGGCGACCATAAAGCTTATGCCGGCGCTCATCAGGTAGGACGAAGCGACCAGCTTGCAACGCTTGACGTTGTCCTCAATGGGAACGTCGTAGGCCAACGCCGTTTCGTTGCCGTACTTTTTGCCGATAAGCTGGTCCCACAGCGTGTAGTTGTCATGCGCGCACGCATACGCGACGTTGCGCGAGCCTAAGCCTACAAACAAGCCGTCGGCGTCTTCAAAACCCCAACCGCCTATGCCGCCTTCGAGCATTCTGCGCACCCGTTTGTAGTTGCCGGGGGCGCCGTTGGCCCAACCGCTGTTGATATTTCCATCCCAAACGTTGCCACGCAAACCATCTCTGCCCGAATCGTTGAATACCGCGATACGCGGGCTAAGCACGTTAAACGAAGTATTGTCGCCGAAGCCGGCGCTGTAAACGTTTCTCATAAGCTTGTTGCCGGCGTTGCCCACGTACTTCCCTTGCTCTTCGGTATAGGTTTTGGTGGAATTTATACGCTGTCCGTAGCTATACGGATCTCTGCCGTAATATCCGTCCCACGGCTCGCCGTACATCAGTATTCTCGTGCCCTTACCGCCGTCCAGTTTGTCGAGCTCATCACGGATCATATTGAGCGTAACAACGTCGTGAATACCCATAAGGTCGAAACGGAAGCCGTCAATGTGGTATTCCTCCGCCCAGTACTTAATAGACTCCACCATGAACTTACGCATCATCGTGCGCTCGGACGCGGTGCCGTTGCCGCAGCCCGAATCGTTGGAAAATTTGCCGTCTATTTCGGTGCGGTGATAGTAGTACGGAACAGTATCGTGGAACGCCTGACCGCCGGTGTTGAAGGTGTGGTTGTACACAACGTCCATAACCACGCCGATGCCGGCGTCATGAAGCGCCTTGACCATGCGCTTAAACTCGTTTATACGCACCGCGCCATTCGAGGGGTCGGTAGAATACGAGCCTTCGGGAATGTTGTAGTTTTGCGGGTCGTAGCCCCAGTTGTACGAGCTGCCGTCCGCCTTTGTCATATCGGCTTCGTCCACCGAAGCAAAATCGTATACGGGGTTGAGATGAACGTACGTTATGCCGAGGTCTTTAAGGTAGTTGACGCCCGTTTTGAGAGTCGGTTTCCCGGGGACGGTTGTGTTCTTTTCGGTAAAGGCAAGGTATTTGCCCTTGTATTTCATGCCGGAGTCGGCGGACGCAGAAAAGTCGTTTACCGAAACCTCCCAAATAATGGGGGTGTCTACGGCAGTCTTGTTTTCCGCCTTTTCGTACCATTTCGCGTCGGCCGCCCAGTCCATGGGGTCGGTATCGTCAAGCTTGATTATCATAGCGCGCGTGCCATTTGCGCCGCACGCCTTGGCGTACATGTCCATCGTTTCTACTTCCGTACCGTTGTTCGTTACGGTATAGTTGTAATACTTGCCGAGCTGATCGCCCTGCAACGTGTACTCCCAAACGCCGCCCCATAACGTTGCGTTGCCCATGCGCTTGCGCATAGAAAGACGCGAGGTGGCCGTGGTAACGGTGTCGTCCGCATATATGTTGAGCTTGACGCTGGTGGCAAACGGCGCCCATACGCGGAATATAGTATTCTCCTTGGTGTATATTGCGCCGAATTCCAGATCTTGCGTTTCTTTGTTCTCAAACCTGTTAATGAAATCCGCCGTGTCGATAAGTCCGGTCTTGGCAACGATGCCGCCCTTGGCAAGCGAGCTTATTTTAATCGAATATTCTTTGAGGAAATCAAAGTCAATTGCGCCGAACGTAGCAATGCCGATGGTGGGGTTTTCGGCGTCTATGGTGACGCTTGTCGAGTTTGCTATTTTTGTAGCACCCTCGTACAACTCCGCCGTAATGCCGTTTTGCTGCGGCGTAGTAGCCTCAAACTGCACGGAAATGCTGCTATTGGTTTTTGCTATAAAGTTAGCGCTTATAATTTTTTCCATTGCCTGACGGCCCTCCTCTATGTCCGTATAAGCAACCAAGTCCTTACGCACGTAATAGACGTCGGCGTGATTATTTTCGTCAAACGCGTCGGCAACCGATACGAATACGTCCGCACCTTCTTTTTCGTATCTGTTCCAGAACGTGCCGCTGCCGCCAGACTTTGCCACGCACACCAAAAAGCCTAACTGAGCGCTGCCGTTTTTTAGCGAAGCAAGCTGCTTGTCGGTAAGCTCGAATGTCATTGTGTGCGCCTTGTTGTCGCCCTTATAGAACGGTTCGTCGGCGGCCGCCGTCTTGGACATCGGGTGTTCGGTGCCCGACCCACCTTTAAGCCAAATCCAGCCGGCGAGCTTGTCGTATTGTCCGGTAGTATCGTACACGTGGATTGTTATGCTACCTGCCGATTCGGCGTGTGCGGTAGGCCGCGCGCCGCCCGTAAACATTGCCACGGCAACAATCATAAGCACAATTACAGCCGCAAGCAACGTAGTCAGTATTTTGCTTCTACCCGTAGCGGGCTTGATTACTTTACTTTGTTTCATATTACTCACCTACTAATCCTTTTTGCCGTACAGCTTGCCGCGAGGCGCCGCATTGGTGCCGTTTTTCGCACTGATTGTAGCATTGTTGACAGTGAGTGTACCAAGCGTGCCTGAGCCCTCGGTAACGACTCCGCCGTTAGCGCAGTACGCAACCACGCCACCGGCCTCCTTGCCGACCTTGTTGTTTATGGTAACGTTATCGTAGCTGTTGTCTTTTACCGTTGCGCTCTTGCGGTTGATAGAAACAATTCCTGCGGCAGAGCCTACGTTGTTGGACGTTCCCGTAATTCTGAGATTGGTAACTTTGTTGCCGCTCACCTCGCCGCCGGCGCAGTTTTCCAGCACGACGCCGCCCATTTCGTATACGGCGCTACCCATCGAGGACGTCGGACCTTCATGCAATTCGCAGACGTCGACGGTGCAGCCGATTACCTTACCGTAGTTGTGAATGACAAGTCCGGCCACGCCTCCGGCGGCAGCGGTCAATTTGGCATGGCTGAGCGTAATCGTCGTTACCGTGCCGTAGTTGTTGTATGCAACCATTGCCGTTGCGGGGTTGATGGGGAACTCGTCTTTTTGATAATCGTTGGAAATTTCGACGTCGTCAAATTTTATATTGCCGACCGTCGCGCCCGCCGCAATGTACTCGAACAGCGCCCAAAAACCGTTGTCATGAGTAACTTGTATGTTGGAAAGCGTATGACCGTCGCCGTCAAGCACGCCGAGGAAGGGCTTGCGCAACGTAAACATATTTGAATTGGATTCCAGTACGCTTACCGTGCGATAGTTGAGATCGTTAACAATCTTGTAATAATTCTTTACCGGATTGCCCGCCTCGAAGTTTTTAAGCTCGTAGTAGTCGATTGTACGCAAATCAAAGGGGGTCTTTATAAGATACGGATCGGCTTGGCTGCCGCTGCCGTCAAGATACTTGATATCCACCGACTCGACCTCCGCGCTTGCCACGACCGATTGCGCGTCCATTACGGGATACACGCCGTAAACGATATTGCGTTCTGACATAATATAGTACGGAGTGGTTACCACGTACGAATTAAAGTCAAGGTCGACGATTTTGTAGCCCTTGGCTCCGCCTATCTCGCCCCATCTGAGTATATCGCCGTCAAGCCGATAATCTTTTATGGGCAAAACACGCAGCTTTTGAGCTGCCGCGTCGTACGCAACCTTTGTGACCGAGCCTGTCTTGCCGCCTATCTTGGCCGCAATCTCGATTGTCGCATTGTCGCCGAGGCTGCTTATACTGTAAGTATTGGTTTGCGTTTCGGAAGCGGCGCCGTTTACCTTGACGGTGTACGAAGTCGCGCCCACAACATTTTTCCATGTTATTACGCCGTTGTCAAAAGAAGTAATTTCGGGGCTGAGCAACAGTGTTCCCTCCAATTCATATGTGATTTCCGTAGATTCCGAATCGGTATAGTCGCTTGCTTTGGCGATAAACCTAATGGTTATAGAGCCGTTGTCAGGCACCGTAAAGCCGGTTATTTGGCGCAGGTTTACAGTAGGCTCCTCAACCGTTGTCATAAATGCGGACGTGCTTGCTCCCTTGTAAATACGCAAGGTGTACGAGGTCGCGTAAGGTACTTCGTCCCACTCCACGACCAACGAATGCGCCGTTTCCTCAAAATGCACACTCGATATCACAACCGACGATAATTGCGATTTACCTGTGTCAGGGCCGGGAGGCTTCGGTCTGACGGTCTCCCCGCCACCCGTCCCGCCGGGCATTTCTATGCTGCCGCAACCGATTGCAAACGCAAACGTTATGCACAGCATCACCAACAGAATAAATATTCCGCGTAATTTGGATTTCATCATCTTTTTATGCCACATCCTTTTACTTTCGGTAATACATATTCTAACACAGCCAACCGATTACTGTCAATAGTTTTGCAAAAAATATATCCTCAGCGCAAACACGACGAGCATAAAACTTGCTATAATGTATTGACAAACGGCGCAAAATAATGTATTATAAATAGAGTATTAAATTTAACACGGGAACAAGTATGGCAAACTACAAAGACAACAATGCCGACCTCGGCAATCAAACGATAGAGGGCACCGTTTCGCCTTACGAACTGGATGCGGAAATCGTCATGCCTGACGGATCGACTGAATCCATACCCCAAGCGGAAAATGCCGACGATCAGCCCGTTATTATCATGGCGGAGCCTGCCGATACGGCCGCCGAGCAACCGATTATTATGCCCGAGCCGGAAGTTGTAATCACCCCCGAACCGCAAGCGGAGGCTAT
>JAIEBI010000065.1 GCA_029070965.1 Clostridiales bacterium | reverse complement strand
ATCGTCCAATTCCTAAAAATAAGAAATTACAAGATATAAACTTTCAAAATTGTACTGGTAATACATATCACCAATTTTTTGATATTTGTATACTCGCTTTAAGTTATATGCAGTTGTCAATGTGCGACGCGGGGACCGTTTAGGTCAAAAAAAACACAACAAACAACAACTTTGAACTTTCGTTCCATTATGTGTTATTGTTTATTATGTCCAGCGGTATGGCTTATATGCGATACTTGGATAACCCGTGTGCTGCCCTTTTGCGTGACAGCTTTGTCATAATAACACACCTTATATAGGTATGTCAAGCGTTTTTTACAAATTTTTTAAAAAATTTTTAAAAATATTTTTTAAGGAATTTTTTTAGGCGCAAAAGAAAACCAAGCCGCCCATAATCGAACGGCTTGGCTCGGTAAAACATAACCTATTATATCGCTTATTTTTTACGGCGCTTGGTAAGCACAACGATAATGATGGACATTATTGCAAGGGCTGCTGCGACTATCGCTACGGATACCCAAACCCATACCATTCCGTTATTGTTAAGCACTATCCCCGATCCGTTGCCGCCGTCGGGCGTAGGCGTGGGAAGGGGCGTTTCCTGCGTGACAAAGAGAATTGTGTTGAGTTCGTCCGAAGTGAACGTTGCGTAATCGCCGTCCGCAGTGAACCTAAGCTCGGTTGCTACGCCGTCTTTGAGGTTGTAGATTTTGTAATCCTTGCCTTTGAGATTGTCGGGAATAAGTACGCGCACGGTAACACTGCCCGCGGGAGTGACCTCGGTTGCGTTGTTGACAAACGAAACGTTAAGCGCCGAGCTGATTTGACCGTTGACAAGACTGTCGTCCAAATCCTCTACCCACTCGACCACCATTTCGGTGCCTTGCTCGAAGCCTTCGGCGCTCGACACACCCAAAATGAGCTCGCTATCTTCCTCGTACGTCAGATTGCCGAGGTTTTCCGCGACGGTAAAAGTGAACAGATTGTTAGTAAACACGTAGTCGACAGCCTCGCTAAGCGACAGCGTATATATGCCCGCGTCCTTCAATGCGGTAACCGTATTGCCGTCCGCGTCCTTTTTGTTCATACCCACGGAAGTACCGTCGATGCGTTGAACAGTTCCGTCGTAACCTTCGTACTCGGCGTAAATCTTGGTTTTGGCGTCCAAGCCGTCATAAAAATGCACGGCGGTATTATCGTCGGCAAGCGTGCCGTTGTAGTACCATTTGAGCGCAACTTGCTTTTTAGCGGCGTTGACAATCAACGAAAGAGTTTTTGTTTGCACGTCGTCGGGCGCGCTTGTGTGGGTGTACGTAAACGAAATTGTGTTGTTGCCCACGTGCAGCGGAGTAGCAAGCGTGACCTTGGTGTTGACGGTGTTTTCCGCAGTGTCGCCATTTTTGGTGTGTTCAAGCGAAACCTTGACCGCTACGGTGATTTCCCTGTCGCCTACGGTGGCGGGCACCGCAACGCCCGTCGCGACGGCTGTGGTCATTCTGTAATAGCCGTCCTCGATGTTTGCCTCGTTCACCGTCAAGGTAAACGAATTGTTGGTGAATTGATAATCGGCTTTTTCCGCAAGCGAAACGGTGTACACGCCCGCGCCTATAACCGAATCGACGGTAGCACCGGTGCTGTCCTTGACAATCATATCCAAGTCGGTAACAGTCACCGTTTGACCGTTAAGACCGGTATACTTAGCCGTAATCTTGCCCTTAACGTCGATGCCGTTGCTTGTGTACTCCGCGGTATTGCCAGAAGCAAGCGCGCCGTTAAAGTACCACTGCACCGCCGCCGACTTTTTGCCCGCGGTTACGTTAACGGTAACCTGCGCCGTTTGCGTGCCGCCCTTCTCGTCGGTGTAAGTGTACGTGAACGTAATCTCGTTATTGCCCGCTTTGAGCGCAGCAACCGTAATTTGCTTGGTTTCGGTCGCGGTTGTTACGTCATTGATATTTACTGTATTTTTAAGCGTAGCCGTGACGGTAACGTTAATGCTTGTCGCGCCCGCCGTGTATGTGCCGTTGACGACCGCCGTTGCCGAGCGCATGGTGTAGTAGCCCTCGTCGACCGGAGCTTCCTTAACGGTAAGCGTGAACGTGTCGTTGCTGTAATTGTATGTTTCCGACGACGGCAGCGTAATGGTGTATACGCCCACCTCCGTTATGGAGTTTACGGTTGCGCCATTCTTTTTGACTATAAGGCCTGTGCCGCTTACCGTCACGTTAGTGCCGTCATAGCCCAAGTAGCTTGCCGATATGCCGGAAAGAAGATTGGAGCCGTCGGCGTAGCGCTCCGCCGCGTTAGTGGTTGAGGAATTTGCGCCCGAGCAAGTCCAGTTGACCGCCGCGTTCACTTTGTCCAAAGTTAAAGTATACGTTACGGGTTTGGTTACGCCCTTGTATACATAATTATACGTAATGGTATTGCTGCCGACATGCAATGCGGCGCAAGGAACAGTCTTTGTATCCTGAATCGTTTTGGTCGAATTATCGTCGTCGTTTTTAAGCGAAACTTCTATGTTCAAGCCGATTGAGGTGTCGCCTACCTTGGGCGTTCCCACATGGCTCTTGGCAGTAGCGGCGGTCATTGTGTAGTTGCCCACTACAACCTCGCCCTCGAAAACTGCGGCTTCCGTACCCAAATCCTCGTCGAAGCTGATTGAATATCCGCTGTTGTCGCAGCTGAAGAACGTCGACGGATTTTGCGTGTTGCCGCTGTCCGTATACCCGCTTGTAATAACTCCGGTCGGCTTATCCGACGGCATGGTTATGCCGATTTGCGAACTCGCGCCGAGTGCGCCCGTCACTTGGATTTTGGAATCAAAGCCGAGATAAACGTTGTTTGCCGAAAGCGACGAAGGTTTGCCCTTAACGTTGCCGCTGATGTTTACGTTACCCTGCATGGTGAACGTGCCGCCGTTATTGTAAACGCCCGCGCCGTCGTACCAAGTAACAACGGTGTCGCTGTCCGTTTCTTTGAACGTTATGGTGTTATTTGTTATAGTGCCGCCGTACATATTGAAGGTTGCGGACGCGTCGCCTACCCTTACGCCGCCGCCGCCCTTTTTGTAGACGGAGTTGCCGGATATAGTGCCGCCGTACATATTGAATACACCGTTAGATCCGATGCCGACGCCACCGCCGCCGCTGCTGTTTTCGCCGTTGCCGGATATAGTGCCGCCGTACATATTGAACGTAGCGTGCTTGTCGCCTATGTAGCCGTAAACCGACACGCCGGAGTCCTTTGTGTAATCCTTGATAGCGCCGCTGTACATATTGACGGTTGCAGCGTTCGTAATATTGATACCGCGTATGCTTCCGCTGTGATTGTCGTCGCCGCCGCAGTCGTAAATATTCAGCGTACAGTCACCGGCAAGACCTATTGCGTAAGAGCTCTTATAAGTAAGCGAATGTCCGTGAAGACAGATATTTACGGTTATGTAAGTATCTTCGCCGAAATAGCTCGCTATCATTTGCAAATAATTAGATATCTCAACGTCTTCCGTCAGATGAAACGTGCTCGACTTTAAAAAGTATTTGTCAGCCCATCCATATTTGCCTTCTTCAACAAAAACTATCTCCTCGTCCTCTAGCGAAAACGGTCTGGAATTGGCATGGCTTGCGCCAAACACTTGGTCGTGCGTGAGCTGCGTTTCGGCTTGCGGAGCAACCTCTTCCGCGTGCGCCGATTTTTTAGGCACAAAATAGAGTGCAAGCCACGACAAAGCGCCGACAGCCACCACCACGAGCAAAACAACAATACGGCGCAAAACCGCGCTTGTTCTACAATTAGTCACATCATCCTCCATATAAAATCCCGAGCGGGACAAAAAAATACAGTCTATCCGACCTTAAGTACATTATATATTATATGACGTGACGTGTCAATAGTTTTTTAGAAAATTTCGTGCAAAAAAACAGTCCTAAATCTAATCGTTATCGCCTTCGACGTATCCCCACACGACGGGAAGGTCGGTACTATTCCAGTTGTCATTCCAACCGTCGGGCTTACTTTCCGCCTCGCAATATATAGTCAAGTTGTCGCAATTTACAAATACCGAGCCGCCCATTCCGGTCACGCCGATAGGAATGACTATCTCTGTAAGCTCGCTGCAGCCGTAAAACGCGCCGTTCGATATGTACTCTACGCTGCTCGGTATAGATATGCTTGTTAAGCTTGTGCATTTTCTGAATGTCCCATATTCTATCTCGGTTACGCCGATAGGAATGACTATCTCCGTCAGCCCGCTGCAACCGTAAAACGCAGCGGATCCTATGCTTGTTACGCTATCGGGTATAATTACGCTTGTTAAGCCGCTGCATCCATAGAATGCATGGTCGCCTATGCTCGTAACACTGCTCGGTATAGTTACGCTTGTCAAATTGATACACTGTGCAAATGCCATACTCTCGATAGTTGTTACACCTTCGGGGATTACTATTTCCGTTAAACCCGTGCACACCGAAAACGCACTTTCGCCGATACTCGTCACCGAATCGGGTATAACTATGCTTGTTAAGCCGCTGCAACTCAAAAATGCCGTGTGACCTATTGAAGTTACACTACTCGGTATAATTACGCTTGTCAAGCTTGAACAGCCTCTGAATGCACCATCTCCTATTGTGGTCACACTGTTAGGTATAGTTACGCTTGTCAAGCTTGTGCAATGATAGAATACCGAATCGCCTATTTCGGTTATACCGTTAGGTATATTTACGCTTGTCATGCCGGTACACTCGCCGAATGCGTCCTCACCGATAGTTTCCATACTGCTCGGTATAGTTACGCTCGTTATGCTTTTGCAACCGTAAAACGCGAATTTGCCTATGCTTGTAACGCCCTCCGGTATTACAATGTCGGTTACGAGGTTGCCGTCGATATATAAATTGTGCGCATAATTCAACGGATTGGCATATCGATCGGCAAAGTCTATTACACACCATTCGGCAACAGTTCCCGAATAATATACACCTGTTAATCCGTTACATTCGTCAAACGCCAAACTACCGATAGATGTAACACTGCTCGGTATCATTACGCTCGTCAAGCTTTTGCACCTAATGAACGCACTAAAACCAATGTTTGTTACTCCGTCCGGTATTACAAGATCGGTAACAAGGCTGCCGTTAAAATACAAATCGTACTGATAGTAGCTATATGGATAGCTGTAAGAAGACCCGTAAAAACGTATACCCAACCAGTCCCCAACTTCGCCCGCATAATAGATACTATTCAACCTGCGGCATCCGTAAAATGCGCTATGGTCGATTTCGGTTATGCTATTCGGCAAGGTAACGCTTGTAAGGTCGTCACAATTATAAAACGCATATTCATCTATACCCGTTACGCCATCGGGTACTACAACGTCGGTAACAAGCTTGCCGTCAATATATAGATTGTGCGAATAATACATAGGGTTTGCATTTGCAGTAACAAAGTGTATACCGCACCAATCGGCAACGCTGCCCGTATAATATACGCTTGTCAAACCGCTACAACCCTGAAATGCGTTTATGCCGCTACGCGTTACACTGCTCGGTATAGTTACGCTTGTTATGCCGTCGCAATTTTTAAACGCATACTGATATATGCCGATAACCGGCAAACCGTTATGCAAACGCGGGATTACAATTTGCGTGTCGGTTGCCGTACCCATTCCGTCAACGTAATAACGTCCGTTCCCCTCCCAATACGACAAGCCTTGCGTAATGGGCGCGTTCGGCTCGCACTCGTTGCAGGACAAGCAAAAATATTCCGAGTAATTATGCCCTGTCGCCGTGTTCGCCTTTGTATGCGTATCGGTTACCGTGCAATTTTCACAAGTGGCGGTTTCGGTGCCGTCTTCCGTGCATGTCGCGTCGTTGTTATAGGCGTACGTTTCGAATAAATGCCCAGTCTTTAAATGCGCTTGACTTGTGCGCGTGTCGGTCGCCGTGCAATTAACGCACTTTGCCGTTTCCGTGCCGTCAATCACACAAGTGGCGTCAGCGTTATAGGTATACGTTTCGAATAAATGTCCCGTCTTTAAATGCTCCTGACATATACGCGTATCTGTTACTTTGCAATATTTGCACGCCGCTGTTTCGGTACCGTCTTTTACGCAAGTAGCATCATTGTTGTAGGTATACGTTTCAAATAAATGTTCGCCTATCTTTAAATGCTCTTGACATACGCGCGTATCGGTAGCGTCGCAGTACTTGCAATTTGCCGTTTCCGTGCCGTCGTTTGTACATGTCGCGTCGTTGTTGTAGGTATACGTGAATGAATGCTCGCCCGTCTTTAAATGACTTTCGCTCGGGCGCGTAAACGGCATTTTGCACCATTCGCATAATGCGGTTTCGGTGCCGTCGCTTACGCAAGTGGCGTCGTTATTGTATTTGTATATTCCCAACGAATGTCCGGTCTTTAAATGGGTTTGGCTCGTACGCGTAAACGCAACTTTACACACTTCGCAAATAGCCGTTTCCGTGCCGTCTTTTTCGCAAGTGGCGTCGTTGTTGTAAATATAGGTTATAAGTGTATGCGTCGTATGGCTTTCACCGCCTACGTTGTCGACGGGAACGTATTTATCGAATCCGTCGTCGCAGCCGACAAAAACGAGCATACAAATGCACGCCGCGATTGCAACGATAACGAGTAACGCTATTCGATAAAAACTTTTCTTATAACCCGCCATAATGCCGAAACCTTTATACATAATCGTTATGTATGATGTTGGATTATATATATTTTATCATGCAATTCTTAAAAGGTAATTGGAAAAATATTAAAATTTGATTAGAAAAACCAAAACGTCTACGCCGACTATTCCGTGACTGTCGGCGGCACGACAGTATCGGTCGGCTCGCTCGGCGCGTCCTCTCCTGTTTGGTCGGCAGGCGTTCCTCCGTCCTTCTTTTTGCGGCGTATAACCGTCTTTTTGAGCAGCGGGCCGAGAAGGTACAAAATCGCGGGCAATACGAACAGCACGCATATTATGGATATAATGGTGCCGAAGCCGAGCGTCATACCCATTGAGGCTATGAGCGGGTTGCTCGTCATAAGTCCGACCAAGAAGGACGCCACCGACATAATTGTGCCCGAAGTGACTATTGTGGGGAACGCCGCCGATATAGCGCCTATAACGGCGTCGCGATTAGACGCACCCTCGTCGGCGTGCATATATCTATTGGTCATAAGTATGGCGTAGTCTATCGTAGCGCCCATCTGTATGGCGCTGGCTATCAAATACACAAAGAAGAACAGGTTGTTACCCAGCATTACCGGTATCGTAAAGTTTATGAATATCGCGCCTTGAATTACTGCGACAAGCGCAATGGGAATGCCCCACGACCTGAACGTGACCGCGAGTATAATAAATATGAAAGCTATTGTCAGTAGCGTTATAAGCAAGTTGTCAGTTTTGAACGAGCCGTTAAGGTCGTACGCGCTCATACTCGACCCCGCAAAAATCGCCTTGGGCGCAGTCTTCTTTACCGAGCCGTACAGCTTTTCTATAAAGTCGAAGGTTTCCTCCGATTCCACCGACGACGATATGTTGAACACAAGCCGATAATGGTTTTTGCCGACGAGCTGAGATTTACCGAATTCGAGCAAATCCCTATATTGCATAAGCTTATATTGCATAAGACTGTCGGCATTAATGCCCGCCATTTCCAATATTTTGGGGTTTTCAAGCACGAATTCTACCAAGTCCCCTATTTGCACGTCATAGTTTAAAAGCGCTTCGTCGCTCAGGTAAACGCCTTGCGCCATGCCGTACCACCAAAACAGCCCACCCGCCGTATTGTCGTCTATTTCTATATCGTCTATTTCTATAATGTCTTTAAGCTCAATATCGTTAAGCTCGGTGTACTTTATCTTATCGGTAAGATGATACTTTTTAGTTTCGTCGGTGCGCGACGATAATTCGACAACAAAAGCCCAACCGAGCGCGGACATACTGTCCACGCCATCCGCTCCCCATATCTCGCCCACGGCATCTTCCACGTTCTTTTTGACTTCCAACTGGGTTTGGGTGTCGGCGTCCTTGGGCAGCAGTATGACAAAGGTATTACGCGCGCCAAAGGTCTTTTCCATTTCGCGCTGCGCTATAACGGTGTCGGTGGGGCGCGAGGTGTCTATGGAGTCTTGGCTGTAACAGTACGTTATCGTTTGACTGAGCCACGCGCACACGCCGAACAGCGCGACAAACACCGCCACAAGCGCGTAGCGGATTTTTATTACGCCCACGCCGAGCAGTCGCACCTTGGGCACAAAGCTGCGGTGACGGGTTTTGTCCATAGGCTTGGTAAGCCACAGCAGTATGCACGGCATAAACAGGAACACGGTAAGCAACGAACAAATTATGCTTTTTGCCAGCACCATGCCGAGGTCGAAGCCCAAGCCGAGTTGCATAAACATCAACGCCACAAGCCCCGCCACGGTGGTGAGCGAGCTGGACGCGATTTCGGGTATCGCCTTGCTGAGCGCATTTATCAGCGCGGTTTTGGGATTGTCGGGGGTTTTGTCCTTTTCCTCGGTAAAGCGGTGGCACAAGATTATTGCGTAGTCTATCGCCAGTGCCAACTGCAAGATTATACACACCGTATTGGATATAAACGATATTTTGCCGAGCCAGTGGTTTGTGCCCATATTGAGCACCGCCGCCACCACAAACACCACGGGGAAAGCCAGCACCTCGGCAAAGCTTTTTGAGGTAAACAGCAGCACAGCCAGTATTACCGCCGCCGATATGGCGATAATGATTATCATTTCGCTCGCCAGCGTTTCGGCAAAGTTATTTACAAGCGGCGTAGGCACGCCGTACTTGTACCCGCTTTTGTCGAGAATTTTTATTGTTTCGTTATATGCGTCGACAGCCGTTTTGTTGTTGCTGTCCCCTATGTAAAATATACTGTAAAGCGCTTTGTTGTCCTTGTAGTTGCTTTCGTCCGTACTGTCGAAACTGACCGAGGTCACGCCGTCGATATCGCCGATTTGTTTTGCCAGTCCGTCCGCCGCGTCGGCGTCGATGCCCTTTACCATAACGGTTGCCGAGCCGAGCGAAGCGAACTCCTCCTCCATTATGGCGAGCGCCTTTTTGGTGTCCGTGCCTTCGGGCAAATACGTTGTAATATCGTTCTCCACCTGTATTCTTGTAATGCCGAAAATGCAGTAACCTATTATCGCTATGAATATGAAAAACAGCCAAAGCCGCTTTTCAACAATGAATTGCGCAATTTTTTTCATTACCCTATATTACTATTTTCGGAGCGAAAACGCAAGCGTTTAATATAATTAAGAATTAAGAATGCAGAATTAAGAATTATATTATAGCAATAGCTTGACACATATGCGGCGGTTCGCCTAGATTTCTCGACAAGCTCGAAATGATGGGTGTAGAGCGTTACTACCCTTTATTATAATATCAACATTATTAATCATTCTGCATTCTGCATTATTCCAACCGCGATAGCCGATAATAAAACAGTATAACATTGTTTAGGAGAACGTTTATATGGATTTACGCAAAGTTGGAATAATCGGCTGCGGCATGGTGGGAAGCACTACCGCGTTTTCGCTGCTGCACAGCGGACTGTTCACCGACATGGTGCTTATCGATTACAACCGCGCTCGCGCCGAGGGCGAGGCTATGGATTTATCCCACTGTCTGCCCTATATCCGCCCGCTGGAAATTATAGCCGGCGACTACCCCGACCTTAAAGACTGCGGCATAATAATAATCGCGGCGGGCGTCGGGCAAAAGGACGGCGAAACGCGGCTGGACTGCATTCACAACAACGCCAAGGTGTTTAAGTCGATTATCCCGCAAATCGTCAAGTATAACAAAGACGCGTTTTTGCTTATAGTCACCAACCCCGTGGACGTGCTGTCGTACGTGGCGCACAAGCTGTCCGGCTTCCCCGCTAACCGAGTGTTCGGCAGCGGCACGGTGCTGGACTCGGCACGGCTTAAATTTATGGTCGGGCGCAGACTGAACGTAGACCCGCGCAGCGTACACGCATTTATTGTCGGCGAACACGGCGACAGCGAGCTTGCGGTATGGTCGAGCGCCAACGTAAGCGGCATACCGCTTGACAGCTACTGCGACCACTGCGGCTGCGACTGCAAAAATAACCGCGCGCAAATGGAGGACGACGTGCGCAATTCGGCGTACGAGATAATAAAAAGAAAGGGCGCGACGTACTACGGCATTGCCGCCGCCACCACCAAAATTTGCAAAAGCATTGTGCGCGACGAACATTCCATAATGCCCGTGAGCGCGCTGGTAAGCGGTCACTACGGACTGGACGACGTGTATATTTCAGTCCCCACCCTCGTCGGTTCGGGCGGAGTGGAAGACATAATAGACATCGAGCTTTCCAAGGAAGAACATGCCAAGCTGATAGAGTCCGCAAACACGCTGAAAGAAGTGATTAGGGAATTAAGAATTCAGAATTAAGAATTCAGAATTATAGGTTGCTATTTTTTTTGCTATGCTATCCTGCGGCGGGTCGCCTAGACCCCTCGGCTGCGCTCGGGGTGATGGGTGGTTTATATTGTCTATTCTAATAATTGCCTTGCAATAGAAAGAAAAGCTCCGGTCTTACTCCCATCATTTCGAGCTTGTCGAGAAATCTAGGCGTTAGCCGCATAATTCTTAATTTGACCTCTTTCCAATTCTACATTCTTATTTCTACACAAAAACAGCGCAGCGGCATTATACCGCTGCGCTGTCATATAAGGTCGGCACCATAATTCTTTTACTGTGACAAACCATACGCGTTCTGAGTACTCGCAATTAATCGGAGACTGGTTCAACTAGTCGTATGCGTTCTCACAAAGTTACACACAAGCTTATTGTAACGGTGCGCCTTAATACCACTTTTTTTCTATTATAACTAACCAGTAGTTAGTTGTCAAGTAAAAACTAACCATAAGTTATATGATTTATGTATGGAAAATAATTTTGAAATATTCAAAACACGCCTACGTGATGAAATAAAGCAAAACGGCACGACTGTAAAAGCGATTGCGGAAAGCATAGGAGTATCGCCCGAAATGGTCACTCAGTATTATACTACCGACAAAATGCCGTCGCTCGAAACATTTGTTAAGCTGTGTAAAACGCTTGACGTGTCGGCAGATTATATTTTAGGTTTAGACGAATTTTAATAAACAAAAAATCCACCCGCTCGGGTGGATTTTTTTGTGTCCTTAATTCTACATTCTTAATTCTTAATTCTGAATTAAATCAGTTCCAGCTCTTTGAGCCAGTCCTTGATTTCGTCGATTGTCATATCGCCTTTTATCAGCTTTCCCGACAGCCAGTTGGCGCCCTTCGCCTTGCTTTGCAAAACGGCCTCCGCCTTTGCTATGTCGCTGCTGCCGCTCGTGGCAAACGGCACAAGCGTTTTGCCCGAAAAGTCGTAGCTTCTTAAAAAGCCGTTGATAATAGTGGGCGCGATATACCACCAAATGGGAAAGCCGACAAACACGGTATCGTATTCGTTCATGTTTTCCACTCTGTCGGCGATAGCAGGTTCTTCCAGCGTGCGCATTTCAACCGACGTGCGGCTGTTTTTGTCGTTCCAGTCGAGGTCGGCCTCGGTATACGGCACTAACGGCTTGATTGCGAACAAGTCCGCGCCCGTAGCCTTGGCTATTTGCTTAGCCGCCATTGCGGTGTCGCCGCCGCACGAAAAATACGCTACCAATATTTTATTGCTCATTTTACACTCTCCTATTGTTTACCTTTTAGTTTGCTTCGGGATGATTGAACACTGCAAACGAGTCGAAATTGGCTTCGCCCGTGCATTTTATTTGCACCTTGTGCTTACCGCCTTTGAGCTTTTGCGAAATGTACGTGTACTTATACGTGCCGTTATCTTCCTTTAACGGTATCGACTCGACCTTTTTGCCGTCTATATACACCTCGAATTTTTGTCCGTATCTGTTGGACGACAGTATGCCGAGCTGTGTGCCCTCAAACGTAAAGTCTATCGTAGCGCCCTTTTTGCCGACAAATACGTGACCGTAATTGGAATGTACTGCCGCTTGGCTCCAAGTTCCGCTGTAATTGAACATTTTGTTGTCGGGCGCATACAACACGCCGCCCGTTATCTCGTTGGACTTAACCAAAGTGATAGAGCCTATTACGATAAAGTACGGGTTTTGCTGCGCTTTGGTTATGATAACTCTATAATAGCGGAGCTTCGCTTCGGGGAAGTTTAGCGACGTTGTAGTGGCTTTGGGAAGATTTTCGTACTCCGCGATTTCATAGTACACCACGCCGTCCAAGCTGCCCAAAAGGCGGAAGCAGCCGGGGCCCTCGCCCATACCGTTATTGTTGCGCGAGGTTATCACAATCCTGTTTGCGATTATCTCCTTGCCCGCGTCGAAGGTCAAGCTAAGCGGACTGTTTTCCGTAACGTGACTTCTGGTATGGATATACGTGTTTCTGTTGTCGTCCGTTATGTTGGCAAGCGGGAAATTACCCCAGCCCCAGCCCGTAGGCGGTGCTGTGTAATTATTCTCGATAAGCGTAACATCGGCCGCAGTAGTAACATTAACGTTGTCAATGTAATTAGCAGCGTAATCTCTTATATAGAAATATTCGCTTGTAAACTGCTGTTTTGTAAACTGGTAAGTCCTGCGGTATGCGTTGGCATACGTTGCGGACGTAGGCGGTATCAGCTTGGATTCGGTAAGCTCGGCAAGCTTGGCGGACGAGATTTCGGCATATTGACCTTTGGTTATGCTGTAATTCTTGCTCGTGCCGTTCTTGTAGCTTCTGGTTGCGGCAACGGCAACACCCGCATAGTTTGTATACGTGTTTTGCGTATACGAATAATTTTCGTCCTCGGCGCTTTGCAGCTGACCGCCGTTTGCGGTATGATACGTTTCGTTGACGGTGAACATAGACTGAGACCACTGCGCCGTGCCTACGCCGATAAAGCTGACCGCACCCTTAGACGTGTCTATAAGAACTTCCTTAATATACACCCAGTTTCTGAATTCGCCGGTATCGTCCTTTTTCAGCTTGTAATCGTACGTTTTTTGTCCGCCGGCGTACACGGTGACTGTGCAACTGCCCTCTTTGAATTCGGCGTCGAAATAGGTGTTTTCGTCGGTCGGTCTAAACTCGTAGCTCGCGCCCTGTGCGGGTAGAGCCTTGATCGTTCCACCCAGCTTGTAATCCTTGCCGTCGATCGAGAAGTACAAAGCGCAGTTAACTCTGCCGCGCAGATATATTCTGTACTTGCCGTCCTCGCCGAAGTACAGCTTGCCGTCTACCACATCGATTTGGTTTTCGTGTATAAAGAAATAGTCGGGTTCATTGGAATATTGGGTGTGCGCCGCTTCTGTATCGGGTCTGAACCAAATATCGGTGTTTGCGTTTTGCGTGGGATTGGATTGGTTACGCGTAACAACGTCGCTGTAATTTTTGAAGCCGGCATTGAACGCTTCCTCCGCGTCGGCATACATTTTGTCCGGCGCGTAGGTGTAAGTCGTGCGTTCGAGCGTCGTCTTGTTCATTTCGTGGGTTTGAGTAAATTCCAGCACCAAATCCACGTCGTCGATGTTCGTTATAACGCCCATATCGTCGGTTATACCGAGCGTAACGATAATCTTGCCCGAATCTAAGCTCTTATCGCTTTGGTTGGGAATGTACTTGTAGTGGAATTCGTCCACCTTTTCTATCCTTCCGTGCTCGGGCTTGCTCACGCTCTTTACGGTGTAGCTGAAACGCTTGGTTTGAGCGCTGTCCTGTCTGGTGGGCAGCACGATAGTGCCACTTGCGTACTGACCGCTCGGCGCGGAGTACGGAGTAAGGTCAATATTAAACTCGTTACCGTAAGGAATAACGTACGGGCGCGTAGAAGTGATATATTTTTTGTTGTCGCCCGTGCCGTAGCTCCTGCCCGTCTGGTATACGCACGATACGGGAACGAACATGGGCTTGCTTTGGTCCGCCGTAGGCTTGTCGCCTGTCGCATACGTGGAAACAAGATTGGCGTAATACGACATATCGTAGCCCGTGTAATTGCTCCAATTATTCCAGTACGTAAGATTGCTGCCCTTTGCGTTCTTTATAAACGCTTCCGGTCCGAAATTGTGCAACAGCGTTGCGTACACCGCAAGACCGTTGGTGGACGATATGGACTTGTTGTTTATTTGATTGAGCGTCCACGTTCCGACGGTGTAGTTGTTCCAGCCGCCGAGTCCCGCCGCGCCGAAAGATCCAATACCGCGTTTTGCGGAAATATTGGTAAATAGCGCGTACGAAACGAGGTTGAGCGAGTTGTTAGTAACCTCACCGTCGGCGCCGCCGCCCACGCCGAAGCCTTGGAAATTGTGGTGGTACTCGTGCATATTGCCCCACGAGCCCGACGAAATCAAGCCGTTGTAATTGAGCGATTGAGTCATCCAGCCCAAAGGACAGTTGACAGAGCTTCTGCCGGGGAAGGCAACCGCCGCGCCCGCCGCTACAAACGGATCGTAAATAAATACTATGCCCTGCTTGGAGCCGTTGCCGCGCGCAGTGGTTACAAGCGAAACCTTTTCCCAGTATACCGCGGCGTTGTACAAATCGTTATAAGAAAATTGTTGTGCGTATCTTTTGGGACCGGAATGAAGCACACCGTATTCCCAAACCTCCAAATCAAAGTAGGGAGCGGACGATTTGTTGTTCTTTTCAAACTCCTCGGGCGTGGTGTAGCCGAGAATAAAGTGCGAATACGTTACGCCGCCCGAAATCTCAACCGTGTACGTTACGGCTTCGTTTTGAATGTAAACGGGACCGCCGAGGAAGGAGCCTATATACCCCGTCCACGTATCGCTTTCCTCGCTGTACGTCATTGTGTCTTTGGTAAGTCTGAGCGTAGTCAGCACGTGCGGCATGCGCGGCATGGCGTTTTTGCCCGCCCAAATATTGTTGGCTTGGCTGTTGTAAAGCGCCTGACCTATATTGATTGCTATGCCGCCCGTAGAATTCATATCCGCGCCGCTAAGCTTGACGGTAAGCACTTCGCCCGCGGGCGCGTACACGCCCGTAACGTTATAGCTGGTATAACCGCGGTTGGACAACGTTATCTTTTTGGTAATGGCGGGTTCGCTGTCGGCTACGTCGCCGAGATAAAATCCAACTGAAGCGGTGTGCTTGTACAGCTGCCGCTGCTCGTCTGTATACGTTTTTTCGCCCGCCACCCAGCTTGCTACTTTCACCGCCGGTACGGGATTGGACACAGTGCCGCGGAAAAGATATCCATCCTTATCCATCCACGTGTACTTATCCCCGTCGTCGCCTCTGCCGTCGTTGTTGGCGCCGCGCGTGCCGTACGCCGCAAGATACGTCGATTCGGCTATAAGCGCGTTGCGCGCCATTACTTTGTCATCATCTGCACCTAAAACCGCTCTAAGCGTAGAACCGTATTTGGGATAGCCGTTGGTCGAGCCGAAAGCTTCCGCCTCGTCATGAACGCCGTCGACAGGTTTGTTGCGTTTGGCTTTGGTCGTCTGTTCGGAATGGAACGCAACCTTAGTCATAGCGGGATATTGATTGATAGCCGTGGCCTTTTGGTTATGTAATACCTTAGCCTCCGAGCCGCACCCTTTAAGTCCGAGCGCAAGTCCCAAAATAAGCGCGAGAATAAGCACTAAGCATACCGCGCCGGCTATGATAGCCTTTAACTTATTTTCTTTTATAACCGCAATAACGCCGCCGCCGGATTTGCTCTTGGGCACTGCGGTCGACGACTTTTTCTTATTCTTTTCCGAATGCTTAACCGCGGCTGTTTTTGCCTTGCCCTTGCTTTTGGACGTCGGTTTCGCAACCGTGGTCTTAGCCGCCGTAGCGCTTGCAGTCGCCGCCGTTTCAGCTTTTCCGCTTGCGGGCTTTGCTTCCGCAGTCGGCTTTGCCGCAGGTGCAGGCGTAGGCTTTGCCGCAGGCGTTGCAGGTCTCGCCGCAGGTGCAGGCTTCGCTGCCGCAGGTTTCGCAGCAGGCGTTATAGGCTTAACCGTAGGCGCGGGCTTAGCGGGTGTTGCCGCTTGTGCAGGCTTTGCCGCAGGAGCTGTCGGTCTTGCCGTCGTAGGCGTAGGTTTTGCCGCAGGCGTTACGGGCTTCGCCGTCGCTGCGGGCTTTGCAGCGGGCGTTACGGGTTTCGCCGTAGCCGCAGGCTTTGCCGCGGGCGTTACGGGTTTCGCCGTCGGTGTTGATTTTACCGGAGGTTTTGTGCTTTTGTTATCTACCACGATAAAACTCCTTACTTGGTCTAAGTGTAATATATGATATCACAAAAATAAAAAACATGCAAACACATTATAACAATATGTTAAATATCAATATAAAAATCCCACCGGTCGGAGGTGGGATTTTTGTTATATCGAATTATACGTTGTCTTCTGTTTCCGTTACGCGGTATAACGTGACAATAGCCGCGTCGCCGTCCATAAAATACAGCTTACCGATTTCTCCGTCAAGAGCGGACAAATTGCCGCTGTATTGTATGGACTTATATGCTATGCCCGATATAATAACCGTGAACTTGGTGCGGGTGCTTGTAGTTTCGTAATCCTTGATTGTTATTTTAACGGGCTCGGCATCGTCTACTTTTACGGTCATTTCTGTATCGGTAATCGTAAGTACGAACTTTACGCCGTCGCTTCTTGTTCCCTCGTACACGCCGACAAATTTAGCGGGAATTTCAAACTTGTTATCGTCCTCGTCTCCGTTCGGCTTTTCGTAGCCGTCGCGCAGCAGCTCGACCTCTATGCCGTCTTCGCCTTCCTTGTCGTTCATAAGCGTGATAATATTGTACTTGCCGTCGTCGGACATGTTGTCGACCGAGCCCATCAAATAGAACGTTTTGCCGTTAATCGACACCGTCAACATAAAGTCGTATTCCTCGTCGAACTCCAAGATTTCGGCTTGGTATTCGTTGTTGCTCATATCGATAGACGCGAATATGCCGTCCTCGTCGATATACAGCGCGTAGAACACGCGGTTGGGTATATCGATATACATATAATCGCCGTAAAACGCTTCGGGGATATCCACCTTTACAACCGGCGGCGCGGCGGGGTCGTCGTCCACCGTTCTGGGAAGGTTTACGTTGGCGCCCTCGCCCTCCAAATAAATGCCGTCGGCGCCGTACGAATGCCCTGCTATCGTGTAACTTTCGCCGTTCAGCTTGAAGCTGATAACCGTGCCCTTGGTGTCGTCGTTACCGACGGATACGTCGGTTGCGACGTACTGATTGTCATTGAATTTAACGGTAACGCCGTTTAGCGTGACTACAACCTTGTAATCAACGCCGTACAAAAACGCCGCATACGTGCCTACAAAAGCTTGCGGAATAATAAATCCGTTTTGCACCTTGCTCATTACGTACGTTTGCGCAGTCATACCCGAGTTGAGCGTTCTAACCGAAAGCACCGTTTTCCCTTGCAGCTCGCCCAATTTCAGCCTGTAAGTGTAATCGCCACGCAACGCGACCAAGCCCTCGGTCTCGTCGTAAGACAGCACTTTGAGCATGTTCGACCCGAACATAACTTTGTTGTACGCTATCGTTACGCTGTTTGCGCTTTCGTCCTGCCACACGCCGTTAAACGCTTCTGGAATTTCCACAGCGTCGAGCTCGATGTTTGTGACAACGTAGCTGTAATTGCCTATAACAACCGCCAGCTGTTTTTCGGACATATACATTATATAACATTCTTGGCCGTTATACGTGCCGCTGAACATTTGCTGCGTTACGGAATAGTTTGCAATCGTAACGGGAGCGTTGTTAATGGTTATGCCGTCGGTAGTCACCTTTACCACAATCTTTTGGTCGGTATAGGTGCCCGCGTAATTGTCGAATACGCTTTCCTTAACCCAATCGTCAAACGATATCGGCATAGTGGTTTCGTCCCACGCCGAGTACGTGATAGTGCGCTTTACCAGCGCGCCGTAAACGTAGTAGTACATTTCCACTTGGTACAGCTTGCCACCACGTAACGTGATTTGCACGGTAAGCGCGTAATCACGGTAAAGCATAATATTGTCCGCACCGTCGGCAAAGTGAACGAGCACGTCGTCCGTGTAGTTTATGCAATCGCTTTGCAACGTATAAACGTCGCCGTCGTTCTGGAATATTTCGGGCGCAAAGCCGCCGAAATCTGCGCGCATAGATTTGACCGTCGGATAGTTTACGGCGTCGCCTATAACGACCTTGCCGTTCTTTTCCTCGCCGTCGTCCTCGTCGCCGATGCGAAAAGAATATACCCGCATTCCGTCCTCGTTGTCGGGAGTTAAATTCTTTTCCACGTACCCCGCTTCCCAACCCGCGCAAGAGTCGTAGATTGCCGTTTCGGTAACGTATACGTCGTATTCCAAATCCTCGTAGCCCGCCTCCTGCTCGTAAATATGCAGGGTATAATTATCGGCCTCACTCGCCGCTTTTAGCGCGTTTTTGAGCGCGGTGTGCGCCGCCGTCGTCTTGTACGGCGCAAGCGCTTCCTCGTCGACCTCCGCCGTTCCCCACCCGCTGAGCGTGAACGAGTAGTCGGATACGTAAGAGGTTGAAGACGAAACAATACGTCTGGTGGTAAAATTCAATTTGATTATCTTGCCGCCGCCTATCGTGACGGTAAAGGTTGCAATGCCCTCGTGCCAGCCGGTGATTGCGGTAGCCACGTCGACGGACTTGTCCTCGTCAAGCGCAAACACGTTTGCCGTTTCGGTCGCCGTAAAGTCGGCAGTAGTCAGCTGTTTAAACGGATTGTCGTAGCCCTTGTACTGCTCGCCGCTCTCGGGATAGTTGTATTCGATTTTGTTGTCTATGGTGTGATAAGGCTCGGCAATGAAGCCGTCTTTATCCACGTAAACGGCGTCGTACAATATCTCGCCCGTTTCGCCGTCCGTTTCGACAATGTTTACCGCGCCCGTGCCGAACACCGTCGTTATATTGTTGACATGCGGGTCTTGGTCCTTCTCATTGTACGTGTACGACCCAACCGCCATAAATGTTGTTTTTACGCTTTCAAACGCCTCGGCAAAAAGCTCCTCGGGCGTCTTTTCGTTATTGCCGCCCTCATCGGTTTTTTTGAAGATAGCTTGCACAACGGTGTTTGCGGTAATGTTGAATTTGTAAACGCCTTCGGTCAAATCCTCGGCCACGCCGTCGACGGTGAATGAATCAAGCTCGTAGCCGTCGGCTGCCGTGACTGTTACGACAACCTTTGCGCCCGCGCCGAACTCGGCCTTTTGCTCGCCTTTATCGTCGGCGACGGTAACACTGCCTTGTTCGGCGTCGTACTTTGCCGTCACATTAAACGTGACGTCGCCGCTCGGCTTTCCGTCGTCCCCGTTACCGCACGCCGCCGTAAACAGCGACAGCGCGAGTATCAACGTCAATATTATTGCGGTAAGTATTTTCCTTTTCATATTGCCTCCACATAAAAACGGCACCGAAAAACGTATCTTCGACGCCGTTGTCAATCGGATTATCGGATAGGAAAAAGCCACGTGCTTTTTTCCGTGTATTTGCAACAATATAACACATGTACGCATTATCCGTCAAGCGAATTTTTACTCATATCATATTCAGGATGATATTCTGTCTTAAATTCTCCCGTTTCATTATAGAAATGGCGAGAGCCGTACCAATCATAAACAGCGATGTAGTCATCATGTATTTCGAATTCATTTTCAGCTTTGGGATTAGCAAAGATATCAATACAACCGATTTCCCAAACGCAATCTAAATTCCTATTTAAAAACATATTTGAGCCTTCGCCGCGAACGAAGTAACCGTTTTTAAATTTATAGATACCAAAGAGCTGCCAACACTCGTATTTTATGACGTTTACAATTTTATCTTCAACCAAGTCGACTACGGCTATTTCACTAAATAAACAAATAAACAGTCTATCTCCGTCGACTAAAACAGTTTCGTCGCGCAGTGTTATAAAATACGAAAGCACGGAGTAAGTTTTATTATATTTTCCAGACAAAACTATTTGCGACACGGTATGTAAGTCATCACTATGTTCGACAAATATTACGTTATCGAATTCAGACGGCTTAACCTGTACGTCTAAATCATTTCTTATTATATTTATTTTATATTTATTTTGACGGATGTTTTTTCCATATGTTTAAAAACTTATTTTGCTGTAAAAAGAATTACAAAACCCTAGACGAATAATTCGTTTAGGGTTTTGTGTGGTAGGAATGAGTGGACTCGAACCACCGACCCCCACCTTATCAGGGTGGTGCTCTAACCTGCTGAGCTACATTCCT
>JAIEBI010000064.1 GCA_029070965.1 Clostridiales bacterium | reverse complement strand
CGACTTGCATGTGTTAAGCACGCCGCCAGCGTTCGTCCTGAGCCAGAATCAAACTCTAAATAAATTGTATAACCAAGGGCTCGCGCCCCATAGCTATCTAAATAAAGTACCGATTCTTTCTCAAAAACATACTGACATAAATAATTGACTTTGTATATTTTTTAAAAAGTCTAATTCGCTAAATCTATTCACTTGTTAATGTTCTTGCCGTCTTTTGTCGGACAGCTTATACATAATACCATACCCCAAAAGGTATGTCAAGCATTTTTGACACTTTTTTCAAAAAATTTTGCAAAAAATTTTAGTGAGTTTTTTATGTGTTTTTGTGCCTTTTCATTTATATATTATAGGCTTATACGCCCTATCCCCCAAAATGCTTGCCATTTGCCGTAGGCAGTGGTATAATATATAAGTTATGCGCATTGATAAGTTTTTAAAGGTATCGAGAATAATAAAACGGCGCACCGTCGCGGCGGAAGCCTGCGACGCGGGCAAAGTGGTTGTGAACGGCCGCTCGGTCAAACCCGCCTATACCTTAAAAATCGGCGACGTAGTGGAAGTGAAGCTTGGAAGCCAGCCCATAAAATTCGTCGTAAAATCGCTAAACGACAAGGTGGGTAAGGAGGACGCGGTTAGTTTGTATGAAATACAACGCTAATGAGCCTGCCAATATCGCCGCCGTAATAGTATGTGCAGGCAAGGGCGAGCGCAGCGGACTGCCGTACAACAAAATTTTGCACCTTATTGGGCGCAAGACGGTTCTGGAAAAATCAGTGGACGTTTTTTTGCGCACAAGAGTAAACCATATAACCGTAGTTACTTCCCCCGATGACATTTCTGCCGTGCGCGATATAGCTTCGGCGTACGACGATATTACGGTAGTTGTTGGCGGCGATACGCGCGCACAAAGCGTTTACTTAGGACTGCAAGCATATCCGTGCGACATTGTACTCATTCACGACGGCGCGCGCCCGTACGTGTCCGAGGACATTATAGAACGCGCGATCGACAGTGCGATAGAATACGGCAGCGGAATTGCCGCAGTGCCGTGCGTAGATACTGTTAAACGCGTGCAGTACGGCAAGGCGCACAGCCTGCCGCGCGCGGAGCTGTTCAACGCGCAAACGCCTCAAGCGTTCCGCTATTCGGAAATTTCAGACGCATACAGCCGCGCCGACGGCGTATTTACCGACGACGCCGAAGTATACGAAAGTGCGGGTTACACTCCCCGCTTAATCAAGGGTTCATACGATAATAAAAAGCTTACGACCCCTGCCGATTTTATTTCCCCCGCTAAATCAAGCCGCATAGGCATAGGATTTGATTTACATAGGCTTGTCGAGGGCCGAAAGCTCATATTGGGCGGCGTAACGATTGATTACCGATTGGGGCTTTTGGGACACTCGGACGCCGACGTGCTTACTCACGCGATAATGGACGCACTGCTGTCCGCCGCGGATTTGCCCGATATAGGGGTGTTATTCCCCGACACCGACGATAAGTATCTCGGTATATCGTCCATTACTTTGTTGAAGCAAGTACTCGGCGAGGTGGAGCGCAAAGGATATATTATAGGCAATATTTCCGCAGTGGTCATAGCGCAAAGTCCTAAGCTCGCGCCCGTCATACCCGACATACGGCGTAGTCTTGCCGACGCGCTTAATATAGAAATCAATCAAATAAACGTTTCCGCAACAACGACCGAAAAGCTCGGGCTTATCGGCGAGAGCAACGCCATTGCGGCAAACGCTTCGTGTATACTAACGGAGAACACCGATGGAAAACACTAAAAACAAAAAGCATTTGCGAATGCGGCCTATGATAATAGTGCTGTTGGGATTTTTGGTCGTCATGTTTGTGGGCGCGTTTTTCCTTGCCCTGCCAATATCCAACACCGACGGAAAGTGGATGCGTTTTACTCACGCCGTGTTTTGGGCTATGAACGGCGTGTGCGGCACGGGGCTTGTCGTAACACCTACATCTTTGACGTTTACCGGCTTCGGTCAAGCCGTACTGCTGTTGCTTATACAGTTCGGCGGACTGGGGTTCATGACGATGGCAACCTTCGTGTTCATAATAATCCGCAAAAAAATAACGCTTAAAGACAGAGTAGCCATACAGGAAGCGCTCGGTCAAGATCAAATGAAGGGCGTGGTGCGACTTGTGCGCAACATTATGATTATGACCTTTGTAATCGAGATTGTGGGCGCGGCAATGCTCACCCCGTTCTTTTGCATGCGCAACGGCGCTATCGGCGTGTGGCAGGCGTTGTTCACGTCCGTTTCGGCGTTTTGCAACGCAGGCTTCGATATCTTGGGGCGTGCTGGCAACGAGTACGGCTCGCTGACCGACTATAACGGCAACTACGGCATAATAACAATAGTGGCGCTTATCGCCATACTCGGCTCGTTCGGTTTCCCTGTAATCGACGATATTCTTAAATGCAAATTCCGCTTTAAGCGGTACAGACTGCATACAAAGGTAGTGCTTGTCGTTTCGCTGTCCATAATGACCTTCGGCATGTTCTACTTTTTCGCGTCCGAATTCAACTCCGGCGCAATGGCGGGAATGAACGGCGGCGAAAAGCTGCTTAACAGCATGTTCCAGTCGGTAACGGCAAGCTCTACCGCCGGCTACTCGTCGGTGGATCAAACAAAACTTTCCCCGTCCGGAATGCTGCTATCCGCTATTATAATGTTTATAGGCTCGTCACCTTGCAGTACGGGCGGCGGAATTAAAACAACCACGTTTGCCGTGATAGCGCTTATGGCGTGGTCGGGCTTGCGCGGCAAGGAAGATATAGAAATCGGCATGCACCGCATAAGCATAAAGAACGGACTAAAAGCCGTGGCAGTGCTGCTGCTCGGCGCAGGATTGATTTTAATGGGTGTAGCCATAATCGGCGCAACCGACGGCATTTCCCCTGTCGGGTATATGCTGTACGACACGGTTTCGGCGTTCACCACTACGGGACTGTCAATGGGCATCGTTCCCTCGCTGTCCGATGCGGCACTGTACGTGCTGTCGGTGGTAATGTTCATAGGCAGGCTTGGTCCGCTCAGCTTCGGGCTTATGTTTATCAAGCAAAAGAAATCGGGTATTAAATATCCGCCCGCAAATATCATGATAGGTTAAAGGAGTGATATATGAAGAAAAAACAATACGTTGTATTCGGACTTGGACGGTTCGGCACCGCTCTTACAAAGGCATTGTGCGCCAATGGCGAGGAAGTGCTTGCCGTAGATATCGACGAGGACATTGTAAACGATATCTCGCCGTACTGCACTCATGCCGTATGTATGGACGCGACCGACGCGCACAATCTCGAACAGCTCGGCATTAACAATATGGACGTAGCTATCGTATGTGTGGCGTCAAATATAGAGTCGAGTATATTCATTACGCTTATGTGCAAGCAAATGGGCATACCAAAGGTTATAGCAAAAGCACGCGACGAGCAGCACAAGATGGTGCTTGAACGCATAGGCGCCGACTCGGTAATCATTCCCGAAACAGCTATGGGCGAACGGCTTGCGGCTATGCTTGCCAAGCCTAACGTTGTGGAAATTATGACGCTGGCAAACAGCTTCCGCATGGTGGAAATACATACGCCCAAACGTTGGGTGGACAAAACGCTTATCGAGCTTAACCTGCGCAATACCGAGCACGTAAACATAGTGGTAATAAAGCGCGGCGACGAAGTGATAACCTCCCCCGCTGCCGACTACAAGCTGCTTGCCGACGACCTGTTGGTTGTTGCCGGCTCGATAGAAGACATAAACAGACTGAGCAACAAAGCCACCGGCAAAGCCGTTGACGACAAGATTTAACGGTATGAAATTGATAAAACATCAAAGAGTTAGCGCAAGCATATCGGACGCCGACGCAAATTTTTCGGTGCTCGGCATATTCCAAACAATTCAGGACGCCGTAACCGAACTGCTGGGAAGGCTGAAAATGGACAACCCGACTATGCGCAAGCAGTATAACGCGGTGTGGCTGTTTACTCGCAATCGCGTAAAGCTGTTTAATTCCATATTGTGGGGCGACGAGTTTACCGTAACGGCATTTGTTTCCTCCATTACTAACGCAACGCTGAGCGTGGACGTATCGATAAAAAATGCTGACGGCGTTTTGTGCGCCTATTCGCGGGTTGAAACGTGCGCGCTCAGCCTGACTGCTATGCGCATACTCCGCTTGCAAACTCTTGATGCTATCGCTGCCGTAACAATCGAAAAGCCCGAAATAGAAATAGCGTTTACCAAATTCGACTGCTCACCTACCACGAAAGTTGATACAGTACGCGTCGGAAGTACCAACATAGATTTTTCTCAACATACAAACAACGTTGAATACATACGGTTTATCCTTAATACCTACACCGTTAAAGAGCAGCACGACAGACCCATACGCGAAATTGAAATACGCTATATCAGCCAGTCGTACGAAAACAACGTACTTACCATATACAAACAAAACTGCGGCAATGACAAGGACGTATTCCTGTTAAAGTCCGCAGATAAAGACACTGTAAAGTGCGAGCTGCTATTTTAGCATAATTATATTACTGCATAATTAAAAAACCCGACTCTTATTATTCGAGTCGGGTTTTTATTTTGGTTTACGACTTTGGCTACATTGCCTCGTCACTGCCGCCGACGTTGCCGTCGATAGGCGTATCCTGCGCGGGCGGAAGTGCGGTAAGCTGTTGTTGAGGTGCGTCGGTACCGGCACCCAGCATCATTGAAGGATTGGCTTGCGGCGCGGGTCCGCCCGGTAAGTAACCGTAGCTTTGGTAATCGGTCGGAGAAGGACCGCCGGCGAGCCTGAGCATTTGCTCCTCGATCTCCATTTCGGATACGAGCAACGCCTCAATCTCCTCTCTTTCACGTTTACGCTTGCGCGCGATTGCGATTATGATAATGAGTATTATAAGCACCAGCGCAGCCGCACATATTATGATTATCCACATAACGGTGTTCGCCTCGAAGCTGGCGGCTAACTTGACCCACAAGCTCGCTTCGGGCAAGTCCTTGTTGGACGCGACAAACTTTAACTCTACCGGCGAGCCCGTTTCGTCGGTGACGGTGACGGTAATTTCCGATTCGCCGCGTGCGACAAAGCTGAGTTCGAGGTATTTGTATTCGCCGTTTTCGTCCTTGATGAGCTTAGCTTTGACTAACGAGCTTACCTGAGATTTGACGTCCAAGAACCTGATAGACGTGCCTTCGGGATCGTCCAAGTCCTCGAACAACTGCCATGCTTGCAGTCTTATACTGTTAGTCTCGTTAAGATCGCGCAAATCGTCCACGTTACCGCCGTCGCTGTCGGGACGCTTGAACACTATTTCCGTAAACTTGATTTGCGGCGAACGGTTGGCAACTACGTTCAAGTAGAAATACTTTTTGTAGGTGACGGTCGGGTCGCTTTTGAGCGCAAAGTTTACTTCCACACGCACGGGATCGCGCGTTACTTGATTGCTCGCCTTAATCTCCCAAAGCTGACCGCTCTCGTCCAGCCTTGTAAACGTGGCTTTGCTGTTGTCTATTTCGTTTTGGAAGCCTATGCCGATAATCTCGTAGTATTCGTACTGACTGAACACGCTCTCTTTGTCGTCGTCGGCTATATCATTTGTATATTCATCCAACGACAGGTTGTTGGGCAAATCGGGCATGAGCGAACGAATATCGATTTGTTTTGTCTTGCTGCAAGCAAGCTCGATATCGGTAAGATTTTCAATAACCTCGTTAGGATTGCTTATTACGTGAACGTTCAAGCAGAACGTGGTGGAAAGCGTGTCGAACTTAACGTTACGGTTGCCGTCCACAACAGTGATATCTATTGCACCGCTGCCGTAAAAACCTGCGCGCGGCTTGACGACAAACCACTGGTTGTAAAGATTGGTGTTGTCCTTAAAGCCGTATTCTAAGTTCATACGCTTGCAGTAGTCGCGCATAAGCGAGTCGTCGATTATTGCGGGAATAGTGACCTCGAACAACGCCGACGACAAAACCAAATCGGTAATACCGAAGCTGTCCGGTATGCTGTCGTACTTTTGAGAATAAATCTTGTCGACTTCGCGCGCTTCCTGTCTGGCTATACGCAGGCAAGTGTCGGGGTTTTGTGCGCTTTCGTCGTCGCCCACAACGTCGGAGTCGTTCCTATCCGCCACAAAGTCGCCGATAAAGAACAACATTGCTGCGGGATCGCCGCTTTCCGCGCCTATCATGTGCAACGTCGTAGTTTCCTTGCCTGCAAGCGTGTACGGCGCGTCGTTCATAACTATTACGTTGATTTTGATTATTACGCCCTTGTTTTCAAGGTCGGCGTCGCCCGAACGGTCGATAACTCGTACGTACACAGTTGCGGTAAGATCGCGTTCGGTAGCAACCGCCTCGAACAATATGCCGGTCCTGTGCATGCTGTCCTCGCCCAACGGAGTCGCAGTTGCAAGCGTCTTTGTATTGTCGATATTGGGTCTGCCCTCGCTGTCAAGCTCATACCAGTCGACGTTTATTCTTTCGTCGGTAAGATAGGTATAGCCGCCTTGTGACTTGGGCAACACAAACCTGTACGAATCGGCATCGTAAGCGGACGCCGTGTCGTTGTCGACGAGTATGTCGGAAAGATTGACCGTCAGCGGCGTGCTGTATCGCAGCTGCACGTTCATAACGTATTCATCGTCGTCGTTGCGTGCGAACACGTAACCTACCATAGTTTGCGTGTCGATATCGGTATACGTGTCTACCATGCCGATATCGCTGTTGTGAATAGTCAAGTACACCGTTGTGGTAACGCGTTCGCCCACGGAGTCCTCGCCCGTTATGCGCAGCGGAATAGTGACCGACGGTTGACAAACATCATCCACAACGTAATCTATACGGCGGTTTATCTTCACTTCCAGTTCGCCGTTGTTGTTGACTGATATGTCAAACGCACGCGGCTTGCCGGTTGCGGGATCGGCCTGCCAATCGAGCCCTCTCATCTCGGTATTGGCTTGGCTCATAACGTTGGCGTACTCGGCGTCGACAAGATTGTTGTTTACAATACCGTGAACGGTTACTTTGTCGCCTGCGTCGGAGTCCATAAAGAGCGCGCCGTAACGGTCTTCGGGATTGAATACGGTAAACTTGCCTACCGTGCCTTTTACGCCCTCTACCTCGTGACGGCCGTCAACCGCTTGCGGCGCGGAGTCGATTACGTTAAGCCTGAACAGTGAACCCGCGCTGAGTACGGCGTCGGTGCGCGCATACGCACGACCGCCTATCGGCTTTTCGGCCTCGACGTACAGTATAAACTCGGGGCTGTTAAGCGTAGACGCCTTAGGCGTGAACAGCAACGCCGTGCCGTCCGCGGCAAACTCGAAGCTCGCATAACCGAGTATTGCGTTGAGCTTGACGTTGGCTATGTTTGTAACGGGTACTACGGTGCCGTCCGCAAGCCGCCCGCCTATCATGTAGTCGGAATAATTTGCGTTCGGCTTCAATCTAAACGTTTTAGCCGTGCCGTTGCGCTCCAACATAGCGCTTATGGCGTCGGTGGAAAGCGCCTTAATTGTGCCGTCGTCCTGCACGTCGATAAACGCGTACAACCTGACGTCGTAGCTTGCGTCGCCCACAGCGGTTGCGTCCGGATCGACAATTGGCGATAACGTGTTGTTGTCGTTGCCCTCGTTACCCGTCAGCTTGATAAACGCGTAATTAGACCTGTCGGCAGGCTGGGCGGGATTATAGTACACGTCGTAAGACTTGACGTTTACCGCGTCCGAACCTTTAAGGTAATTCGTGTATGCGTTTCCGGTTGCCGTTGCCGCCGCTTCGTTGGTCATATCCGAATACAGCGTGTAAATGCGGATTGTAATTTGTCTGGTGTTGGCGTACGCGCTGTCGCCGTAGTCGGCAATGCGGAATTTCAACTCCTCGTAGCCTCTGGTAGTATCGGGATTGTAGCCCGTTGCAGTAATGGTAAAGCTCAGTCCGTCATTGCTCGGTCTTATTTCAAAATACTCGGTGCGGTAAACGCCGTCAACGTCGCTGACAAGCGGTTGATTGTTGACGATAAATTCGCCGTTGCCATACAAGCGCATGTTTTGAGTTTCGTTGTCGCCGTCCGGATCACGCGCGACATTGCTCATTTTGACGGTAGTAACGCGGCGCGCCGTTTTTGCCACTTCCTCGCCGGATATAGATACGTTAAACGTATGCGTGCCGACAGCGGGAACGATATACGTAGCAAACGTGCCCGAATTGACGTCGCCGTTAGCTTGATACACGCCTTCTAAACCGTTTGCAATTATGCTCACGTTCTCGCTGGGATTAGAGCAATCAAGCGCAATAGGCGGAGAACTGACTATCGTTATGTACAACGTGCAAGTGATTGTGCCGCCCTCGCCGTCTGTAATAGTGACCGTAAACGGCTCGTTGGTGCATGCCGACCTTGCTATTATGCGCAAAGCGAGCAGCTGCGACGACGCGGTGGCTTCGGAGCCTTCCGGTCGCAACGACATCATTCCCTCGGAATAAACGGCTATTCTGCTGTTCGTCCTTGTCCAGTCGGTAAAGCGCAACCGCCACGGCGTGTCGTCATTGGCAAGTCCTACATAACCAAGGTGGACGGAACCGGTGTCGGTACCGCGGTCTTGGGTGCTGTCGTATGAAATGTGGGTGCCGCCGGCAGTCGTTGTGGTGACGTCGGCAAACTTCCAGTAATGACCGATGCCGGTAACGCTGTTGCTGCCGTCTCCCCAAGACGTGCCGTAACCATTACTGCTTTGTCTTTCGGTAAGCATTGCATAGGTATCGGAGTTGCGATATGCGGCGGCCGTTCGGCTGTCGTTAGCGCCTGTAAACACGTCGTAGTAGCTTGTAAGCAGCGTTATATCGTCGCCCGCGCGCATTGTGAACGAACGGTTGACCTGCGTTACGGACGGAGTTTGGTTTGTTATATTTATGATAAACGTAAACGGTTGAGTTACCGCATCCGAGCCGTCGTAGAACCTAAGCGTGAACTTGTATCTGTCTACGGACACGCTCTTGCCGTCGTATGTAGCGGTGGTACGGCGGTTTACCTTGAACATAATGGTGTTGTACAACGGATCGCCGTCACTGTCCACGTCCATCGTCATAACAACGTCGCGGTTGGTGTAATCGGTTGACGTCGTGCTTACAAATCCGCCGCCGTTGTAGAAATACACCTCGCCTTCCTTTTGCACGGCGGGATTGTAAGAGGAATTCTTGAACTCGTCGTGTGCAAGCGGCGAATCCAAATAGTCGCCCGTTTCTGCCACAACGCCTGTCGAATTGCTTTCAAAGTACGCCTTGGTCGACAGTCTGCCGATATTGTTTTGCGTGTAAGTATAGATATCGGGATCGTAAACTATATCGTAAAGGTTGATAGTAGCGGAGTTGCCCACGGCAAGGTTCATTGCGTACTGCCTGCCTTGCGCATTCGCCTCGCCTACAATTTTAAGCGAAGGATCGCCGTTGACTATGGTTATACGGAACTCGATAGCTACGTACGACGCGTCGTTAAAGCCCAAGCCGAAGCTGTCGTAAATAAGCACCTTGAACGGATAATATACGCGCGACGGAGCGAGCGGGTCAACGCTTGCGCTGTTGTATTCCGCAACAAGTCCGCGCTTTTTGTATGCCGCCGCTACCGCCGTTTGGCTGGTTTTATCAACCGTTTTCAGGTCGTCGACGTTGGAGAACGCGATTTCGTTGATAAACGTTTTGCGCACCGGCATGATGTTGAGCGTGGTATTATTGTTGGTTAGCGAGGCGTTAAAGTAACTGCTGTAACCGTCCTTGCCCGACACACCGTAAATACCGCCGTTTGCCTGATACGTGCCTCGTTTGTACGCCTTGTCGGAATCGTTAAGCGCGGCGACAAAATCGGAGCGGCTTTCGTAATCGTTTATTCCAAAGTAGTTTTCTACCGACTTTTGCGCCTTTTCGGAAGCAGCCAAAACGTTTGCAAACGCGGAATTGTCGTCGGTAAGCGCCATTGCACGGTTGTAACCTGCCGCGCCCACCTGCCACTGCGAAAGCTGCATAAACGAATCGTTTGAGAAGTATGCGTAATCGCGCTTATCATCGGTGCCGTAGTCGTCGTCGTAATACTCGATTGTGTGCGCATTCGTCGAAGGGTTTTGCCCTACCGCCTTGCGGCTGAGCGTGTACGCAGCCGACTCGGACGACTTTAACGTCAAATCCATATAGTACGTGCCTACGGCGGCGTCGTACTTGACTGTGCTGCTGTTGTCCGCCGCATTGTACAAATCGAGCTTGGAGTTTTCCACGTGGATCTTCATTTCCACCGTGCGGCGGTCTTCGTTGGCTATATTGCCGCTCGAATTAAGCGCAACCATGTTGCCCTTGTACCGCGCAAGATTGATGGTGAACGAAAGACTGCGCGTAGACGTCCTCACGTTCTTTTTGGTGAACGTAAGACCGAAGTTATGCTCTATAAGCTTGGTAGCCTGTTCTTCGAGGTACAACAGCGTGCCGACGTCGCCGTCGCCGACAATGCTGCTTCTATTGGGCTCGTAGTTCTCGTAGCCTATTGACGTATTCTCGTTGTTTTTGGTAACGACCGCAAGACGGTTGTTGTAGTATGCACGGCTATACGGGTCGGAAGCAAGCCTTGCGCTGTTTGTGGCGGCGTCGGAGTCATGATACCAGTCGAACGCGCCTATCGTAATATACGGATTGGTTTTGATATCCGCGCCCTTCCACTCGTACGTGCCGTCGGACAACGTCATGCAAGCGAGTATTTGATTGATATTGTTAAGGTCGACGGCAGTATTCTTTGCAAGCTCGTAGCCGACAAACTCGTCCGTGGGATACACGACACTGTACCGATTGGGTTCGTCGGACTTAGCGCCGACAATAGTAGACAGCAAGCCGAAGTAACTCATAGGTACGTACACCGTTTGATAAGTTACGTTTTCGCCCGAAGCGGTGTGCCCCGTTTCTATCGCCGAAGGAACCTCTATGGTGTCGAGGTATTTGAACGCGCCCGCAACAGCGCCGGAAGCGGCGGTATACGGCGCGCCGGAGGTCGCCTTATTGGCAAGTGTGCCGTCGGTATTATCGCCGTCGTAGGTGGAAATATACCGCGTTGTCGTAGCAGGACTGGTGGTCGTATTGGTATGCTCGACAGTGTAGTAATCGTTGTTTTGACCCAAGTACTCGCTGATAGAGCGAATACCCGTTTTGGAAATGTGCTGGTAAACGGTGGTAAGCAGTCTGCCGTTTACAACAACGTTGCCGGCTGTGCGGTTGCTGTTGTAAGCGGTAGCAATGCCTGCCGTGTCGCCGCCCAATTCAGCTTGGTCGCGCAACGAGAAACGTATGCCTATGTCCTCGTTGGACTCAAAGCCCTTAGTGGCGTGAAGAAGCAACGCCCAATCGGCAATGATAAACCGTCCGTTACCGTCAAAACAGGTATCGGAAGAAACGGTGCCGTCTACCAAAGCGTCTATAAGTTCGCTGCGCGTATACCATGTATCGCCTACAAGGAAGTTAAGCTCTGTATTAAAGCCATCGGCATCAGTAAGCATTGCGGTCGACGTGCCGACGCGCTTAAATACCTTTACGGCGGAAGCGTTGCCGTTAAAGAGATACGCGTCGCGACCTATGCTCGGCACAGCGGCATTAAATGCATCGCGCGTTGCCTCCGTCGATTTGTTGATATAGTTATAAACGGCAGGGCTGCCCTCTGCTGCCGTGTTAGTGCATTGGGAAAGCAAGACGCTGTTATGCAGTCCGTCCTCGTCCACCGCAACAAGCTTGATATCGATATCGAGCGCGCCCTTTTCCTCTTTAAGGCTGTCGGCGGCGGCCTGCGAGCCGACAATATAGCGCCTACGCATTATATCGCCGTCGCTGGTGGATTCTATATTCCACATGGGATTTTGAGAATCGAAACCGCTGCCCTCCGCCTCGTTAAGCACGGGAACCGTGTTGATAACCTCTATTTGAACGTAGCCGAGCGAATTGCCGCCGTTGTTGTCCGTTACAAAGAAGGCAACATATACGCCGCCCGCAATCGCCTTGGTCGAGCTGACCGCATTTACCGTAAGCTCGCGGCGGCTTGTTATTTCCGCCATTACGTAGCTTGTAAGCGGCAAGCCGTCATACGTAGTGTATCTGTCCGCCAAACCGTCGAACGAAGCGTAGGTAAGGTTGTCGATAGCCGTTCCGTCCGCGGTAGTCAAAGTGTTGTTGTTGTAGCCGTCGATAAAGCTCTTATTAACAACGACTAAGCCGCGCGCCATCATGAATTCGGGCACGTCGCTATCGTGGTCGCGCATAAGGCCTTCCTCGTTGCCGTTGCCGTTGGCGTACAGCACTGCCGTATCGGGCGTGACAACCGTCTGTCCCGACGTGACCGGTTTAACCGAAAGCTCTTTGTAGTAATCGGGATTTTTAACGGTAGGTTTGGTGTTTACAACCTCTATAACTATACGCACGGTAAAGCTGCTGTTTCCGTCGGACGAGGTGCTGCCGTAGCGGTCGCGTACCGTCAATTCTATAACCGACGGCTGCGTTGTACGGCTGAGCGCGGTGATCATCATAAAGTCAACCGCATATTCGGCGCTGCCGATTTTGACGGTTGTGCCGAAGTCAACATCCACAAAGTTGGTGGTGTTGGCTTTGCTTACGCTTACGTTGTTGAACGTAGTGGGATTGTAGGTGTACGCGTCCGAGCCGCCGGTAGTGCGCTCGAAGAACAGCCTGTCGCTGTACATATTGGCACTTGCCGTAATCGCGCTGTTGGACGCCGTGCCGCTTGCGTTGGTACTCACCTTTTTGACAAGCGTGGTGGTTTTGAGCGAAGCAAGGAAGGTGGACGCGGGAGTATTGTACGAGCTGGGGAACATACCCGTAAACTGCTTGTTGCCGTCCGCCGCTGCGGTGCTGCCCGTGGTAAACTTACCGTTGGTCGAATTATACCGTCCGCTGTAACCGTTGAGCGTGAATCCGCCGTTTACTCCGTTTACGCCGTCAACGCTCATGTTGTAGTCGTACGCAAGATCGTACGGCGTTACAATGACTGTGCCGCCGTACGGAATCTTGTACGTAAACGTGGGCGTATCGCTTCCGTTGTAGCTGTACGTGCTGTACGCGGCGTCGCGTGCGGGATTGCCGAACTTTGCTATCTTACCGCTGTCGGCGGTATACGTTTGGAGCGCGGTGTTCTTTACGCGAATTGCAATATTGATTGTGGCAACCGAATTGCCGGTTACGTCGTTTACGCCGGCAGTGGCATAGACATACCTGTTCATCGTCGCCGATTTAAGCGTTATTTTAAGTCCGTCAACTGTGTAATAATCACCGTCCGACGGCAGCGAAACAAAATAGTAACCGTTGGCGTTTGTGCCGCTGCCGACAACAACGCGTCCGCCGCCGTACGTAGCAGTTGCAAAGTTGCTCTTAGCTATATAAATAGGTATTGTTTGAGCCTTGATATAGCGGTTTTCCCAAACGCCGTTCGAATTTGTTACGCCAACCTCGCTGACGCTTTTTACTATTTGCTCGGGAGTAGTCGTCAAACGCAAAAGCTCGTTAAGCTTTTTGCCGCCGCCCCACGTGGCAAGTCCATTTGCCGTGGAGAAGTTGTCGCCGTCTATTGCAAGCGGCTGCAAGCCTGTGGTAGTGAGTGCGCCGGTATTGTTGCCGTTAGCGTCCGCCGCTTTGTACTGACCTATCACGTGCGAACCGCCGTAGTTGATAGCCATGGGCGCAAAGTAGAAGGAGTCGCCTACAGCGCCGTCTGCCGTCGGGAAGGTGGAAACAGCCGTTTGATTTGTTACCGAATTGGGCGCCGTAACGGTAGCTACGGGAGTATGCGAGGTCGTGTTAGCACTACCCACCGTAAACGCAAGCGGCAGCCAAATGCCGTTGTCGGTCGTTTCCCGCGGGTCTTGGATGTGCAACAAGAGATAGAAATGCCCGAGCGCGCCCGCTCTTGTCGAAGAATACTGCGAATAGCTCGCCCTAAGTCCGGTAACGGTAAGCACATTGTTGGCATACGTAAAGCTCATAAACGCTTGTTCTCGCACAGTACCCGACACGGGCGATGTGGCGTTGTATGCTATGTTTGCGTTAAATCCGGTGGCGGTAGTGCCCGTCGCCGTGGTGGTGAACAGATCGCCGGACACGGTGGCGCCCGTTGTATAACCTATATTATATCCCGTTGCCGCAACAACCTTTTGCTGTCTGTCGATAAGAACAAACTCGTTGGCGGGTACGGAAACGCCTGTAATCTTGTGCGAGGTCATTGCGCCGTCAAGGTCGGAGAAATACGTATCGAGCGCGAGCGCCGAGGTTTGCCCTGCGGTGACGTTTACAAGATTGCTTACGCCCGATTTAAGCACCGGACGGATATTGCCCATTTTGAATACGATTTCTAAACTGATAGCGGAAATCCCGGGGACAACATTGGGATAGCTCGACCCGAAAGCCGTGGTTTTTTCCACCGTATAGATGGTTACGGGCAAAACCTGATAGTTGGGATCGGGTGAAAGACATTCTATGGTGAGCTGGCTGTACGCATTTGCAATAACCGTCTTGTTCGCCAAATACGCCGTGACCTTGCTTGTGTTGTTGTCCACCTCTTGCACTCTGTACTTACGCGCCGAGCCCGTTATAGCAGTCGTGGAATTGATGGATATAACAGCTTGGTCGTAGCTGTTGGTAATAGACAAGCCGCTCAAAAGGCTTGCCGCCGTAATGGTGGTATTCGCCTCGCCCACAACCAATGACTTTTTGACGAACAGCGTATTCCTACCCGTACCGTTGGGATTGAATATGCCGGATGCCGACGCCGGATCCGCCGGCGGCGAAGTTGACGCAATGGTAGACGCGCCTACGTTGTTGGCGCCCGATATTACCCCCGTCCTTAAAGATACCGAGTCGACGGGTACGGTAACCGTAAACGACACCTTTGTTACGCCGCGAGTGGTTGTCGACCCGAATGCGTCGCGCACGTAAGCATACACTAATATTTTTCCGTCCGCGGTACTGCCGTCAATACCACTCCGTGGATATCGTTTTACGTTGGTAATTGTAAGCGACGTCGCACTGGACGTAGCATTCCAAGTCCAGTCGAAATAGCTTGTTGCAAGCGTAGTGCCGTTGACCCACAGTCCGTTGTTGGCAGTGGGCGAAGTATCGTAGTTGGAAGAAGAAGCGGCAGTGTAATACACCGCCGTACCCTCGGGGTCAGACGCAACGGTAGAAGCCGCAATAGCCGTTGTAGCGGTAGAGCCTCTCGATTGAACAGTAACGGACGCGCCCCTCGACGTGGGAACTCGGTTGACCGACACGACCGTTATAACAGCCTTGCCGTTGCCGGTAACAGCCGTCTGCGATGTGTTGGACACAACCGTAAGTCCGCTCTTAATATAGTTGCAGCCGCCGCCGGCGGACGCTGAGTTACAACTTGCAGTTGTATATCCGCCTGCGCCGCCGTAGTAGCCGCCGCCACCGCCGCCGCCACCTGCGCCGCTCGCTACCGTGCCGCCGGCACCGCCTTGGCCATAAGAGCCAGATGAGCCCGCCGTAGTCAAGGACGAATATGGCGACGAGCCTGTTGTACACGTGCCGCCACCGGAAGTCGTGCCGCCGCCCGATGAATTTGTATACGACGAACTATACGAACCGGCACCGCCGCTCGCACCGCCGTTGCCACCGGCTACGCTACAGTAACCGCCACCGCCACCGCCGCCGCCGACAATCAAAACGTAGCTACTGGATACCGAGCTCAGCGTATTAGCGGAATTGGTAGCGATATGTGTAGCGCCGCCGCCGCTGCCACCTCTGTGACCACATGTTCTCTTGTAAGTTGTCGACCCGCCGCCGTTATAGCCGCCACTGGTGGTTGTACCATTAGTACTGGTCGCAGTCGCACCTGCGCCACCGACACAAATATACAGTGTGGTTGCGGACGTTATAGTGTACGTAGCTTTTGCATAGCCGCCATATCCGCCTATGCCGGAAGAAGCACCGGCACCGCCTTGCGCACCCCAAACCTCCAAGTGGTACGTGCCGATTGGAAGCGTAACCGAGTATACCGAGCCGGTATAAGCGTAATTAAGCGTATCGCCGGCAGCAAGCTGAGTCGCGGAATAAGTCGTTCCCGACGAAGGACTGTACGATGTAGACGTTCGTACATCGCCCTGCCCTGCATTATCCGTAACCTTGCGCGTCGGCGTATTACCGATGCACAATGCGCACGTAATGGCAACCGCCAGCGCGGTAATAACCGCCGCCAACAGTATAACCACGCGCCGTGTCAATCTTGTATTCTTATCTGTACTGTTTGTTCGCTTCATAGCTACCTCACAAGTGCTTTTGCGTTTGTTAACAATTTGTTCATAATTATATATGCATACTTACAGTCATACATATAGGTATACATAATAATGTTAACATTTTGTTCACAATTTGTCAATACTTTTAAGGCAATTAGTTTTTATAATTCAGAATTTAGAATTAAGAATGTAGAATTATAAATAAGGTTAGATAAAACAATTGTGCGGCTAACGCCTAGATTTCTCCGCTTCGGTCGAAATGATGGGAGTATATAGTTGCCTTTTCTAAACAGTATAGTCCACACCCCATCACCCCGAGCGCAGCCGATGGGTCTAGGCGAACCGCCGCATACATGTTCGGCTATTATCACCATTCATTCTTAATTCTTAATTCATAATTCTGCATTCAACAAAAATCGCCGTTTACCCCTATATAAATCCCAAAAAAATATTGACAGATTTCTATTTATATAGTATACTATCAGTTGTATATTGCTAATAGTATACAGTAATCGAGGTGTGTTATGGCAGAAAGCGATTTGATTCGCGGAAACGTAGATACCATAATCCTGAAAGTCTTGTACGAGGGCGACCGCTACGGCTACGATTTGATTAGGCAAATCAATGCGCGCGGCGACGGACAGTGGGAAATTAAACAACCCACAGTTTACGCTTGCCTTAAACGACTTGAAAAACAAGGCTTTGTCACCTCCTATTGGGACTCCGCGGAGTCTGACGGCGGCAGGCGCAAATATTACTCCCTTACCGAAAGCGGCAAAGAGGTCTTTTTAAAGTACAAAAGCGAGTTTGAACGCGCGTCGTCGCTGTTCGGCGGCTTGATATTCGATTCCGAGCCTACAGTGTTCATCCACCCTACCGACGATTTTTCGGACGTGGAGGACGAGGGATATTCCCTGCCTAAGCGCAAGCCTAAGCGTGCGCCCAAAAAGCCGACTGCGGACAAGCCTGTCGATACTACGGAAAATTCCGAGCTTATACAAACGGTCGAGGAACCTGCCGAGCCCGAATCGGACGAGCTGTTTGCTCTACAAGAACAGCTCCAAGCGGAACCCGCACCTATCGACGACGATTTTTCGGACGAGGAGCAACAACAGCCGCAAACGACCGAGCAAAAGCCTTATGAGCCTGCCGACCGGCCCGCGCGTGAGGCGCTCGACCCCAAACAAATAATAGAACAGCTGTTCGCCGCCGAAAACGGCGAAAGCTATTCCGATATTCAACGCAAGCATACGTTCGCGCCTATGGACGAGCCCGCGCCCGAACCGCCCGCGCCACAACCGGCGCCCGTACAAAAGGCACCGCCCGCACCGGTAGTGCAAAAGCCTATACAGCCTGCGCCTACCCCTGCGCCTGCGCCGGCTCCTACTCAACCGACTTTGCCTACTCCGACTGCCGAGCGCCCTATGCTCGTGCCCGCGGCAATCAAGGGCTTTGAGCCTGCGCCGGTCGAAAAGAACCCCGTCGGGTTTACGACGGAGGAGGAATCCCCCGCCCGCCGCGAATACAAGGCGGTGCTCGGCGATCTTGTGGATAGGTTTGAAGTAACCGCGCCCGATATTCGCACCGCAAGGACTGCGACACAGGAGCAAGCGGCTACGTCCGAACAGACGGCGGGACAGCTCGGAAAGGTCGAGCAAGCCGTGCGCGACCTCGGCAACGACGTTAAAATTCGCAATCACAACAATTCGGCACAGGAATACGCCGAAAAGAATTTTTATTACAGCAATAGGCTGATGATGACGCACTACACGGGTATGTGCCTTGCAATGTTCTTGGTAGGACTTGTGATGTTCCTCACCTTCTATACGGGGCTTAATATGCGCATGAAATACGATTACGTTTTGTATGTTTGCGCGGGACTGCTGCCCATATTCATGTTTATATCCGCTGTCATTTGTTACGCCAACAATCCCGAAAAAACGCGGCGCATAAACGTAAACTTTAAGTTTTCGGTTATTATCCGCATTGTCATAATGATTCAAGTGGCAGTCGTCATTTATTGCGTAAACCTTATTTGGGGCATGCCGCTGTCATTCTCCGAATATTACATTCCGTCACTCGCGCTTCCGCTCGCTTATGCCCTGTTCATTCCCATCAGCGAAATAATATTTATCAAGCTTTTGAAATCGGGCAAATATTCGGACAATAGACTGTAATACAAATGAGTTCATATTTCGACGAAAGAACAGAAAAAACTTTAACCGCAATCGAGGACGCACTTGACACCCTGCCCTACTTTGCTCGGGAGTTTAACGTCGGTATATCCATGCGGACTATGCCGCTTACAAGGCTCGGATATCTCAGGGATATTCGGGTCTTTTGCGATTATCTTGTTAAACGTAAGTTCAAGCGCGACAACCTTATGATTATCGACCTCACCGTCGAACATTTGGCTCAGGTCACCCCTACCGATATAGAAATGTATATCGACTACCTGTCCATGTACACAATGGACGGAAAAAAACACACCTGCAAGGAACACGCCAAGGAGCGCAAGGTATCAAGCTTGCGCGCACTGTTCAAGTATTTTTACAAGCGCGAAAAGATAGACCACGACGTTATGACCAAGGTGGATACGCCAAAGGTTCACCTTAAACCGATCGTTCGCCTCGACGTAAACGAGGTAGTCGATATTTTGGACGAGGCAGAGTCCGGCGAAAACCTTACCGGCAGGCAAAAAGCTTTTCACGACGCCACAGCCGTGCGCGACGAGGCTATGCTGTCGCTGTTTTTGGGCACGGGTATCCGTATAAGCGAGTGCGTGGGGCTCAACCGCTCCGACATCAACTTTGCCGACAACAGCTTTATGGTCACCCGCAAGGGCGGCAATACCTCGATACTCTATTTTTCGGAGGAGGTGGCGGACGCCCTACGCAAGTACATAGACTGGCTGGACGGGCAAATCGCCGAGGGCACGCCCTTCGGCAAGCGCATATACGATCCCGACGCACTGTTCATTTCCGGCAAGGGCGGGCGCATGACACCGCGCGCCGTGCAAATGATGGTTAAAAAGTACGCCAAAATTACTACCCCGTTCAAAAAGATAACGCCGCACAAGCTACGCAGCACGTACGGCACAAACCTCTACCACGAAACGCACGATATATTCGTCGTCGCGGAGGTATTGGGGCACACCGACGTCAACACCACGCGCAAGCATTACGCCGCTATGAGCGAGGATATTCGCCGCGAAGCGGTAAGCAAGGTCAAGCTGCGTGACAAAGAAACGCCGGATACCGACGAGGACGACGGTGACGACGATGAATAACAACGCGCCGCGGTTTTTGAACGACAGCGGAATATGTCGGCTTGCGGATATTTACCTATCGTTTTTGGATATCCCGACAAACGCGCAAAATTACCGCTTCATTAAAAATGCCGTCATTCTTTGCGCGTTCGCCTACGACGATATGCAACCAGTATACGCCGAGCTGGAAAAAGTCGAATTATGCTCGGCAGCGGAAATAAAAAACGGCATAGTTTCGACTATCGACGGCTTGCCGCAACCGATTGAAGACATGTTCAACAATGCGTACTGCCCGGACGCGGAAATCGGCTTTATGCCCCACCACAAAACGGCCGACGACATTGTTGCGTTCCTCGGCAAAACGTTTTTATATCTAATGGAAACTAATTATAAGCATTAAAAAAGGTTGAGATTCCTCGCGTTGCTCGGAATACCTTCGGTGCTTCGTAGGACAAAAAACATGAACTGCAAGAAATTCTTTTGTCACTCTGAGCGAAGCGAGGAGTCTCAACCATATTTATAATTCTTAATTCTGCATTCTTAATTCTTAATTCGCACCGCGCCGTTGTCGCACTT
>JAIEBI010000063.1 GCA_029070965.1 Clostridiales bacterium | reverse complement strand
CAGCCCTACATACTATACAGCTGCGCTGTGGAACGTGTTTCATTTAGTCCAGTTCTCCGAGATCCTCGTCGAATACGTCGTACTTGTCGCTGCCCATTTGTTCGGCGCGCTCGGTAGCCTTTTTGACCTCGCTTTCCATCTTCGAGTACGGCTTGATGTCTATTTTCCAGCCGGTGAGCTTTGCGGCAAGGCGAGCGTTTACGCCCTCTCTACCGATAGCAAGGCTGAGCTGATCGTCCATAACGACTACGCGCGCGACACGCTCGTCCTCTTTGGCTTCGACCATAACGACCTTAGCGGGCAAAAGTGCGCGCGCTATATATTCCAGCGGATCCTCGTGCCAAGGGATAATGTCTATCTTTTCCCCGCCCACCTCGGATATAATGCTGTTTACGCGCGAGCCGCGGTTGCCGACGCAAGCGCCTACCGCGTCCACGCCCGAATCGGTTGCGTACACCGCCATTTTGGTGCGCAAGCCTGCTTCGCGGACAATACCTTTTATTACAACCACACCATTCGATATTTCCGGCACTTCAAGCTCAAACAGCTTGCGTACAAACCCGGGTGCGGTGCGGGTAACAAGCACTTGCGGTCCGCGCGTGGTGTTCTTTATGCCGCGCACAAAAACCTTGATTTTGTCGCCAACCTTGAACTTATCGCCGGGGAGCTGATCCTTGGGATACAAAACGGCTTCCATCTTTTGGATTTCCACACAAACGTTTTTGCCGTCGACGCGGTGAACGACGCAGGTAACGAGCTGCTCCTCTTTTTCGGCAAGCTCGGTATACGCCTTTTCGCTTTCCACCGAACGCAGTTTTTGCGTAACGATTTGCTTCGCCATTTGCGCAACTATTCGTCCGAATTCGTTGGCGTCTACGGGTCCGAGGATTTCGTCGCCCACCTTGTACTTTTTGTCGATGAGCCGCGCGTCTTCAAGGCTGATTTCCGTTTCACGCTCCTCCACGACCTCTACAACCTTTTGGCAAGTGAAAATGCCGAACGTTTTGAGCTCGGGCGTCATAACTATCTTGATGGCTTTGGGTACGCCGTACTGCTTTTTGTACGCGCTGGTAAGAGCGTCTTGAAGCGCGTCTATAAACACTTCCTTTTTGATGCCGCGCTCGATTTCCAAATCGGTAAGAGCGTCGTAAAAGTCCGCTTGAAGCGTAAGTGTCGTATTCTTTTTTGCCATTTTTCTTCTCCCGAATTTTTAATATATTAGTTAAAACTCAATGTAAGGCCTTACTAAGGCTATAAGCGAGTTTTCTATAACCAGTTGATTGCCGCCCACATCTATGGTGAGCGCCTCGTCCGAACGGCTGACTAGCGTCCCCTCGTACTGCTTTAACTTTGTTCCCTTGATTGGCGCAAACAGCTTGACTTCCACCTTTTCGCCGTAATTGCGCTCGAAATCGCGTTGAGTCTTGAACGGCCTGTCCAGCCCCGGCGACGACACGTCCAAGTGATACGGTCTGCCGTTAGTCGGATCGAGCGCGTCAAGCGGCCCGTCAAGAGCGTTGGATACGGCTTCGCAATCGTCAAGGCTGACGCCGTTTTCGTTCGCAATATAAACCGTAAGGTGCATATCGCCGTACTGCGACTTGTACTCCACATCAACAAGCTCGTAGCCCAATTTTTCGAGTACGTCTTGTATTACGGGTGTAGCCTTTTCTATAACGCTGTTCACGACTGTCAACCTCCTTTTGCGCTTTGGTACGTAATAAAGCCTATACAGCAATTGAGAGCTGGCAAAAACCAACTCTCATGCTAAACCTTATAGTACCTTTAATAATATAACACTAACGCGCCATTTTTGCAAGCGTTTTAACTGTTTTTACCGAAAAATCTTTCCTACTTCTTTTTGGAAAGAAGTAGCAAGAAAACCTTGCTTTATAGTGTTGCTTTAAAAAATATGTACTTAATATTAAAACGCTTGACATTTCAAAAAATCTTTACTGCTTTGCGAGTAACTTTTTCATCGCTATAAACGCCTTTGCGGTTGCCGCGGCGTCCGACAGTGCGCGGTGCGCGTTGTCGTTGGATAATCCCAAGCTTTCCAACACGTTGTCGAGCGACAAGCGTTGAATTCCCGGTATGGCGCGCGGCGCGATACCCATTGTGTCAAACGTACGACGGTTGCCGAACGCCCACCCGCTGCGGTTGCCGCCGCGAAGAAGAAACGGAAAGTCAAAAGCAATATTGTGACCAATCAACGAACAGCCGTATGTAAACTTGTAAAAGTCGGGCAAAATGTCCTCGAAAAGCGGCTGGCCCTTTACCATGTCGTTGGTAATACCCGTCTTTTCCACCACCTCGGGCGGGATTTCCCTGCGCGGGTCTATCAGCGAGGAAAAGCTCGCTTTCAGCTTGCCGTCACTAATCTTTACCGCACCCAGCTCGGTAGGCCTGTCATGAATAACCGACAAGCCCGTCGTTTCAAAGTCGAATACCACAAAGTCTCCTTTTAGCGACGACGGTATATCCAAATTGCCGTCGAACATGCTCGACTGAACAAGCACCTCGTAGCTTTGCGGAAAAATAAGCCCGTAGGATTTAGGTTCGGCTTTTAGCGGCGGCGGAGGCGTCAAACCTTCCGCCGTGCAAAGCGATATTTCCTTAACAGCCATTGACGCTTCGTTGCGCATTCCGTCGTACTCCACGTTGCCGAGCAAGCACACAGGCTTATTTGTCAATTCAGCGGCGTTTACTATGCTTTTTCCGCCGTTAGGCATATACCGGCATTGCAACGACAAATCACCGTCGTAAATCAAAAACCGCTCGTACGGTCTGCCGCCCTTACTTGTAAATTCGGTCTGCATAGCCAAAATTCCGCACACCGCAACGTTATACTCGTTGGCAGTCAGCGCCGATATAGCGCGCGCCTTGTCGGGCTTAAAATCGCCTATATACGGCTGCGCGGAAATAATTACATATTCCTTTTTGGTGCCCTGCTCCAATGCGTGCGCCGTGCCGCTCGAATCGTAATCAACCACCTCTACGTCCACTGCAATGTCCTCGACGTAGTTGTTTTGCAAAAATTCTTTCAGCCGCGGCAAATAATCATCTTTTGCAAGCTCATGCATTGCGCTGTGCATTTTTAGCTTAACCTTAAAGCTCGGTTCGGACTCGGCGGTTATTCCGTGCGACATAGACGACACGTAATTGAACTTTTCGGTAAACCTAACCACGGCAATCCTAAGCGCCGCCGCCGTAATGGCGTCATCCTTGATTTTGAGTTTAACAGGCGTATGAAAACCGCACGCGTCTTGAATAATAGCGGTAAGCTCGCCGATATTGCCGTCCACTAACGCCTTATCCGATTTTTTGCACACAACCGTTACCTCGGCAACATTGCCGCCAAACGTCACACACGGAAAGCGCAAGCCGCTGTACTTGCCGTTAGATTTTTCGCAAATGCTTTTGTATATTTCGTTCATACCGTTCATCCATTTATCTTTTCGTTAATCAGTCTTAAAAGTGTCGGAACAATCTCGTCGGTGGTAATTGTGCTTATCACCTTACCTTTTACAAACAACGCCGCTTTGCCGTTTCCGCCGCCCGCTACTCCGAAGTCTGCATCCGCAGCTTCCCCGGGACCGTTTACGACGCAACCCATAACGGCAACCTTGACAGGTTTATGTATATGTTCCGTTTCGGCTTTTAACTTATCTACAATAGACTTTAAATCGTACTTGCAGCGCGAGCAAGTGGGACAAGATATTATTTCGCAATAGTTTTTGTCAGCACCCACCTCTTGCAACACAGTCTTTGCGGCGTACACCTCGTTTACTGGGTCGCCGGACAGCGACACGCGCACGGTATCGCCTATACCGTCAAGCAAAAGCGCACCGATGCCGATTGCCGAGCGCACGACGCCGCGCTCGCCCGTTCCGCTTTCGGTAACGCCCAAATGCAACGGGTAGTCCACTTGCGCGGCAAGCTTGCGGTACGCGTCGACCATTGTCTTAACGTTGGACGATTTAACCGATATGACAATATCGTTAAATCCGTACTTTTCCAAGATGCGGACATGCTTTAACGCGCTCTCCACAAGCGCGGCGCTTTTTTCCACACCCAAAAGCTCTTTTTCGAGCGAGCCCGTATTTACCCCTATGCGAATAGGCACGCCGTGCATTTTGCACGCGTCGACAACACGTTTAACTTTGCTTTCGTCGCCTATATTCCCCGGGTTAAACCGTATTTTGTCAAACCCTATTTCACAGCACTTTACAGCTATGCGGTAATCGAACTGAATATCCGCGACCAACGGCATATCGAACTTGCCGATAAGCGGCTTACACGCCTCCACCTCCGCGTCGCTCGATACGGCGAGGCGCGCAATATCGCAACCCGCGTTTTGAAGGCGGGTAAGCTGCTCCGCCGTCGCGCTTGTGTCCAGCGTGTCAGTATTGGTCATAGACTGAACGGCTATGGGTGCACCCCCGCCGATCACAATATTCTTAATTTTAACCGTTTTGCTCACGGATATATTTTACAACGCGAAAGACAAAATGTCAACAATCAAAACGAACAACAGCAACACAATAAATCCTACGCTGTTTATTATGCCCTGAATTTTACGCTTAATCGGTTTTTTCCGTATCCATTCTATTATGGTAAATATTATTTGCGCGCCATCCAATGCTGGGAACGGTAAAAGGTTGAACATGGCAAGGTTGCTTGCCAATAGCGGCAAAAGAATGAGTATATTGCGCCAGTCCGCTCTTGTCACGTCAGCCATTAGCTTGACCGACCCAACCGGCCCTGTGACTTGCGTAATAGGCACTTTGCCCGTTATCAGCTGTCCGAACGAGCCGAGTATAGACCATGACAGCTTGAATGTGTACGGAACGCAATAGGTAAACGCTTGCGCCGCATTCGCATTGATAAATTCGGTTTGAGATACGTAGCCGAAACCGACGTACTCCGTGTCATTGCCGTTCTTGTCCTTGGTCGTTATTTTTTTGCGCTCAACGTTTACGGTAATTATCTCGCCGTTGCGGTCGACTTTAAACTTGACCGTGTCGCCCTCTTTGACGTTTTGCGTCAAGTCGCTGTAGCTATCCATAACCGTGATGTCATGCC
>JAIEBI010000062.1 GCA_029070965.1 Clostridiales bacterium | reverse complement strand
ACAAAGATATAGTGTATAATTATGTCGAGAGCGGCGCGCCGTTCGACAAGGCGGGCGGATATAATATAGACGACCCGCAAATAAAACCGCTTATAGCGGCGGTAGACGGCGACTACGACAACGTTGTCGGCTTGCCGGTAAAGCTGACGGAAAAACTTATCGAGGAGAATTTGATTTATGGCGAAAATGGATATCGCGCTTGATTTGGGGACGTCGTTCACTTCGATTTTCGTATTGAACAACGGCATTGTATTGCATGAGCCGTCCGTAATCGCTTACTTTGACGACGGCGGAAAAAAGCGCACCAGAGCGGTAGGCAGCGAAGCGTATTATATGATGGGCAGAGCGCCCGAAAAAACAAAAATCGTTTGTCCTATTATGGACGGAGCTATAAAGGACGCCGACGCCTGTGCCGATATGCTCGGCGAATTTATAAGCAGGATATTGCCCGAATCGTACGTGTTCAAACCGAAAATTCGCGCAGTAGTGGGCGTGCCTATGGGTGTGACTGTCGCGGATAGGGAAATGTACGAGGGCGTACTTATGCGCGCGGGCATTGACGAAATAACGATGGTAAGCTCGGTCATGCTCGCCGCACTCGGCGCTGACTTGCCCATATCGTCTAATTTCGGCGGATTGATAACCACGATAGGCGGCGGCGGAACGGAAATCGCCATACTCAGTCTTTGCGGAATAGTGTCGGGCTACGGCATAAATATAGGCGGGGACATGATAGACCGCGCGCTTATGGACATGGTCAGCGGCAAATACAAGATTAACGTCGGTAGAAACGCTATTCGCGGCGTAAAGGACAAGGTATGCAGTCTTATACGCAACGACTGTGCAACCACCGTCGTCAGCGGCATAGACGTGGAAACCAAAAACATTCGCACGCAAGCCTTATCGTCGGACGAGCTGTACGGCGTGGTGTTCGACTATTACAAGAATATTTCGGACGCTATCGAAAGCGTGATAAACGCGGGCACGCCTACCGCGGCGGCGGAAATACAACGCACGGGTATAACCGTGGTTGGCGGCGGCGCTAAAATTCCTGGGCTTAAACCGATGCTCACCAAGCTGCTAAGACTTAAAGTAAACATTCCGCACGAGGCGGAATATGCAACGGTATTAGGTGGAGGTAAACTCCTGTCCGACGACGAGCTGTTGTACGACATAATTTCGCACCAGTAAACTTAAATTACAAAGAACGGCATATCGCCGTTCTTTTTTGTTGAAAAAATTTAATTTTGTTTGCGACAAAAGCGAACAAATTTCCGCTTGCGCTTTATTGCGCGGGGGACTATACTTTTTATGATGAAAAGCATAGTCATTACATCTGGCAAGGGCGGCGTAGGCAAAACGACGGTTACGGCGTGTTTGGGTAGGGCGCTTGCGGATTTGGGCAAGCGCGTCGTGCTTATCGACGCCGATTTTGGGCTTAACAATCTCGACGTGGTTTTGGAAAAGGAAAACCGCGTTGTATACGATATTGTCGACGTCATAGCGAATAAGTGTCGGGTGCGGCAGGCGCTTGTGGAGTGCGACAATCGCAACTTGTACTTACTGCCGTCCGCGCACGGATATTTGGGCGAAAAGGTGACGGCGCAAAACGTAAAGGTAATACTAAACAGCCTTGCCGTCACGTTCGACTACGCGCTGGTGGACTGTCCCGCAGGCATAGAGGCAGGATTCAGCCGCGCAGTGGGCGCGTGCGAGAGCGCACTGGTGGTGACGACCCCGCACATAAGCGCGCTCAGGGACGCAAATAAGGTGATATCGTTATTGTCGTCGTACAGGATAACGCCCACGGTGGTGGTAAACCGCGTGCGCGGCGACCTGCTGGCGGAAGGCAAAATTCCGAGCAAGGACGAGATAGAGAGCATACTCAAAGCGCGAGTGGACGGCGTAATTCCCGAAACGGACGGCGTGTACAGTTTTTCGGAAATGCCCAAAAAGCCGTTTGAGCTTTTGGCAAAGCGCCTGCACTTCGGCACGGGCGAGCCGCTCGATCCCGCGGCGAACTACCGCGGCTTTTGGGGAAGTATAAAACGCCGATTAAGAAGGGGAAAGTAAGAGGGTAAAAAATGTCAAACGTATCCGAACGCATAGCAAAAATGATAGAAAACGACGGTAACGGCGAAATAAAGCGCACAATGCGCGTTGCGCAAAGCGACATAATGGCGTTGCTGTCCGAATATATGGACGTGACCAAATTGGACGTTACGGTAGACAAGTGCGCCGACGGCTATGTGGTAAACATCGCCGCCACCGCCTCGCGCATATACAATATCGGGCATACCTCAGATGTCGAATAATGTCCGCGTATTATATTAAGACCTCAACCGCTCATATAATACGGTATGGACGAAAAGTATGAAGGCTGTAATATTGTGGAGAGCGTCGTCACTGCGGCGCGACTGCCAGAGCGTAAGGAAGATAAAAAGCGCGCTGACGGCAATGTTAAGTCGTATTTTTTAACGCGGCTTATAATATCCGCAATTATTATAGGCGTGATTTTGATTTTGCATTATTTTCCGTCGCTGCCGCTTGCAAGCGGGGTGCGCGGCGTGCTTAAACAAGTGTTCTGTTACGACGTGTTCGGGCGGGGCGCGTTCGGCGTGATCTTGTTCGGATAGCGTAATGTTCGGTAAAAATTCGCAAAAATCCGCACCGCGTGGCGACGAAATGCGCATATACATATCCCCGATAATGTTTGTTATGGCGCTGTACTTTGTCGGTGTCGGCATGGCGTACGAATTTTGTTGTTCGCTTACCGCCGTGCTTCTGCATGAATGCGCGCATGCGCGCGTCGCAAAAAAGCTGGGGTATGAGCTTAACGTTATCAAGCTTATGCCGTACGGCGCGGCGCTGTGCGGCGACGTACAGCTAAGACCGAAGGACGAGGTCGTTATCGCTTTGGCGGGCCCGCTTTTCAATCTGTTTATCGCAGTGGCGATAGCAGCGGTGTGGTGGCTGTTGCCATCGTCGTATATGTTTACGCAGGCGTTTTGCTACGGCAACGTGTATATAGGACTGTTCAACCTTTTGCCGGTATATCCGCTGGACGGCGGCAGGGTAATGCTCGGCATTCTTTCGGGCAAGCTAAAACGAAAAACTGCATGTCGTGTTATGCGCGTTATTTCTATTGTGTTCGGACTTGCGGCGATAACGCTGTTCGCACTGTCGGCGGTAAGCTCGCTCAATCTTTGCTTGCTCAGTGTGGGACTGTTTATGACGGTGTCGGCGTTTATTCCAGACGGCAAGGTTAAGTACCGCGCATTGTTTGCGGCGGGCAATAGGGCGGAGCGGATAAAGACGCCGCTCCAAGTGCGACGGTACGCTTTGTCAAGCCGCGCTTTGCTGTCCGACGCGCTTTCGTCGCTCGACGCCGACAAATACACCGAGTACACCGTGCTGGACGACGATATGCATGTGCGTGGCAGCTTTACCGAAACGCAGCTGATAGGCGCGGTAAAGCTGTATGGGTATGCCGAAAGCGTAGAAAAAGCAGTAAATTTCAATGATTAAAAATGTTCGGTTTTTGTAAAAAATATTAGACAAATGCGAAACTTTGTAGTACAATATTACTTGGTAAAAACTATTATGCTTGCCAACATACTCATTGTTACTGCAAGAGGTCGTTTTGAAAAGTAAAATTCTTGTTGACTATGAATCGTATATGTGCAGCGTCGCTTTGTTGGAGGACGGTGTACTTGAAGAGTTTTACGTAGAGGATCGAAACACGGAACTCATTACCGGCGCTATTTACAAGGGCAGGGTTGTCAATGTATTGTCGGGGTTGGAGTCCGCCTTCGTCGATATAGGCAAGCGCAAAAACGGATTTTTGGCGGCGTCGGATATGCTGGAAAACCGCACCGCGCTTTATCGGTCGGGACAGCTTCCCACACGACTCGACGTGTCGGAAGGCGACTACGTGCTTGTTCAGGCGATAAAGGAACCGACGGAAACAAAGGGTGCGCGGCTGTCCGCCAACCTTTCCATCCCGGGGCGGTACATCGTTTTTATGCCGACGGTCGACTTTATAGGCGTGTCAAACAAAATAGTCGACATGGACACGCGCGACAGGCTTACCGAGCTGCTTACCAAAAACCGCCCGATGCCCAAATGCGGACTTATAGCGCGCACGGCGGCTAAGGACGCGCCCAAATCGGAAATACTCGCCGAAATCAAGTATTTTTACGGCTTATATCAAAGTATTTTGGAAAAGTTTAACGCCACCGAGGGTGTGGACAAGCTGTTCAGCGACGGCGATCTAATTTTCCGCTCGGTCAGGGATTTATTAAATTCGTCGGTGGACGAGATTGTGTGCAACAACCGCGACATAGCGATGCGGCTTGACAGGTACTTGTCGGAAAACCTTGCAAGCTCCGTCAAGGTGACTGTTGTCGAGGACGAGGACGTACTCAAAAAGTACGGAATATTAGGCGAAGTGGAAAAGCTGTTACAGCCCAAAATAGAGCTGAGCGGCGGCGGTAATATAGTAATAGATTATACGGAAGCGCTCACCGTTATAGACGTCAACTCGGCAAAGCATTTAAGCGATTCGGATAGGGAACGGACGGTGTTTGAAACCAACTGCGACGCGGCAAAGGAGATTGCGCGGCAATTGCGCTTGCGCAACGTCGGCGGCATGGTGGTTATAGACTTTATAGACATGCAAGACCCGTTGCACAACGAGGAGGTTGTGGAGGTTTTGCGCAAGGAAACGGCAGCGGACAGAATACGTACGCGCGTACTGCCTATGACCGAATTGGGGCTTGTGCAAATGACGCGCAAAAAGACGGGTAGGGAGATACAATCTTTATTGCTCGACAAGTGTTCGGAATGTCACGGCTTCGGAGAGGTTCAAGCTCCCAACTTTTTACTGCGCAAAATCAAGGCAAAGCTTACGGATATATTTGCCGATTGCGCTTGCACGGCGGCGGTTGTGTCCGTCAATACGGATATGTTCGACAGGCTGTGTAAGGATAATTGGCAGCTTTCGGTCGGAAAATCCAAGGCCCGCGTGTACCTTGTGCCCGACGGGGCTGTGGGCAAAAATTCGTTCAAGATAAGCGCAAGGACGGAGCAAGTGTTGTCGCTGCCGTCAAACGCATATTTATTGGCATAGGGAGGAGGGAAAAAATGAAGTATATAAATAAAGAATACGGATTTGCCTTCCGCCCTCCGTTTTTCGATAAGTTCCACGAGGAAAGCGACGACGGTCCGCCGATAGGCAGGGATAATTTCCCCGGCAAGTGCATTATGGGCGTGGGGTATGACTACCGCGCGATAAACGGCGCAATGCTCATCGGCAAACACGGTTCTATGTGGGGTGTACGCGTACTGTATTATTCAGGCAAAAAGTGGTTGGACAACGACGACTTTGTGCGGCATATGGGCAGCTCGTGCGCCAACACCGCCGACGGCAGCTTTGCGCACTTCAATTCCGGTCCGCTCAGCATAAAGTGGGCGCGGCACAACGACAGGTCGCTCGTGCTTCAAGTCAGCTCAAAGCGCAAGCTGAGGGTGCGCGTAATATTCTACCCGTGTTATGATTGCCCTGGCGAGCTTTCAATAGAGGGTGCGGTCGTGCATGGTCGCAGTCCGTATATGGCGGTCGTTCCCGGGACGGTTGAGCTTACCGACAACAACGCCGTGTACCGCGGCAGGTATTTGGTGGAGGACGACAGCCGCAAGGAGTATTTTCACGCGGTGTCGTATATGCCGCCGTCCGATTCGGCGAACGGCGCGTTTAACGAAGCGATAATGGAATTTGTAATAAACCGCCGCCAGCCTAGCGTGTACGTGTACGCAAGCGTGGGCGAGCATGACATTTTCGACGCAGAGCTTCCGCGGTTTGACAAAATACAAAAGCTTATTGAAACGACCGAGCTTAGGTACGGTGTGAATAAGACAATGGGCTCAGGTCAGCTTGGCGAACCTGCCGAACGCATGATTAATGCCGTTTTGTGGTCGAGGGTGTACTATCCGTACTTGCTCACCGAAATCTTTACGCCCAAGCGTACGGTGCTGAATAACCATTTCGATATGGACGGCACAGACGAAAACTGTTCGGCAATTCTCGGTTGTTATACCGGCACCGAACAGGCGGTCGGACAGCTAAGCTACACGCAGGAAGACAAGATAATGGCGGTCTTTGCTGTGTGGCACAACTACAAGCACGTAACCGACAGGGCAAAGCTGTACAAGGAATACCTCAAACTGTCAAGCCTTTATCCGCCCGTCGCAACGCCTGTGGTGGCGGAAAAGAGCAAAAACGACGTCGCGTACAAGTGGTCGGACTCGCCGTTAAAGGAAAAATTCAATCCGACAGCAATGTTCAGCTTGGATTTGTCGTCGTTAAAGCTGCTCGCATTTGACGTTTTGGAGCGCATTGCTGCCATGTTCGACTTGGCGAAGGACAGAGCCAAGTACGCCAAAGCCAAAACCGAAATGAAAAAGATTATCAACGAAACGTTTTGGTGCGAAGGCGAGGGCTTGTACGTAAACAGGTACACCACAGGACAGTGGGCGAGCGCCATAGGCGCAACATCGTTCTATCCGTTGCTTGCGGGCGCAGTAGATACGCAGGAAAAGCTTTCGCATATAGTAAATAACCTTACGGACACCAATAGGTTTTGGGGCGATTACGTAATACCCACGCTGTCAATCGACAACCGCGAGTACGGCAAGCGCAGCAAGCCGGACAACAACGGAAAGCGCACGCCGCCGTATCTCGAATACCGCGGCAGCATAGTGCCGTACGTAAACTTTATAGTATATCACGGCTTAAAGCGGTACGGACTGGACGAGATTGCTGCGCAAATCGCGCAAAAAAGCGCGGCGTTGTGGTCGGCAAACGAAACTGACAACGTGGAAAATTACTCGGTATATTTGCCCAAGGGTAAGCGCGTTCAGGATGACGAGTATTTGTCGGCAAACGGAAATATGCTCGCGCTTATCGGTATGCAGGAGCTTATAGATATCGAATATTTCCGTCCCGACTTAAAGGACGCGATAGCGTTCGGCACGTTTATTCAGGGCGCCAACTCGGTAACGAATATCAAGCTGCTCGACCGCTTGTACAGTATAGAAGTCACTGACGACAGTACGGCGCTAATTATGGACGATATAAATATGTTCAAGGGCGACGGCGGCAAGTTTATCGTACGCAACTTTGTAATGGACGGCGAGGGCGGCGGCGAGTTTATGATAGACGCCAAGCAGAACATAACCGTCAACCTCAATCTTCCGTCGTCGGACAAAAAGACTGTTAAATATTTCTTTATTGTTCCCGCGGGCAAGTCGGCGGTAAAAGCGATAGGCGGTATGGTAAATATTACCAAAATCGAGTAAAAAAAACTCACTTTGGCATATACCACAGTGAGCATATATGAAAACAAAGCGTAAAAAATATTGCTTTGTACGTATAGTATGTGCGGTGTATAGTCGATTATTCACAAAACGATAAATGGAAAAACAAGAGATTTATGCTTAAAGATTTTTTTATACCCGAGGATTGGGAAAATATACAGCTTGTAAGCAATTACCACGCGCACAACTACTTGTGCGGTCACGCGGGCGGAACGGTGTCGGACTACGCGGAGGAAGCTGTGCGTGGCGGTATGCGCATTATGGGCATATCGGATCACTGCCTGCCGCCGATAGAAACTTACGACCCGTATTTTTCGGCGAATAATATAGACAAGCAATACTTGCCGCAGTTTGACGAGGCCGAAAAGCTGTACGGCGATAAGATAAAGATACTTCGCGGCGTGGAAATAGAGTATTTCAAGGGTTATCCGCGTTATTACAAAATGCTTACCGACAAGCTGGATTATATAGTATTGGGTCAGCATTTGTTTATGTGGAAGGGGCAGTTATATAATTCGTTTATTGACGGCACTGACGACAAGTCGGTGGCGGCGTACTTTGACAACGTTTGCGACGCGATAGACAGTGGACTGTTCGCAATGATTGCCCATCCTGATTTGATATTTTACAGGCTCAACAGAATGACGGAATATATGGTCGGCGCAATGGAGCAGGTAGTCAGGCTGGCGGCAGAACGCAAAATCCCGCTCGAACTGAACGCCAACGGAATGCGTTATCATAGAAACAAGTATCCCACGCAGCAGCTGGTGGATTTGTGCTTAAAGCACAACGCAAGAGTAGTTGTGTCGTCGGACGCGCACAGTCCCGATTCGCTTTGCGACAAGTATATGCGCGCACTGTACGCCTACGCAAAAAATATAGGACTAAATGTCGTTGATGATATAATATAAATTAAATATATTCAAACAACAAAAAATCGGAACAACACAATGTGTTCCGATTTTTTATTATTTCGTATTTAGTGATTAGTACATGCCGCCCATGTCGCCGGCGCCGCCTGCGGGAGGTGCGGGAGGAGTGGGAATGTCGCACACGGCGGATTCGGTGGTGAGCAACGTCGATGCTATGGAAGCCGCGTTTTGCAGTGCCGAGCGCGTAACCTTAGTCGGGTCTATAATGCCTTTCTTTACTATGTCGCAGTACGTGCCGTTAAGCGCGTCGTAGCCGTAGTTGGTCTTGCCTGCGGTAAGTACGTTGTTTACGACGACAGCGCCGTCTACGCCTGCGTTGATAGCGATTTGTTTAAGCGGTTCTTCAATCGCTTTGCGAATGATTACAGCGCCCGTCTTTTCGTCGCCTTCGAGGGTGGCGATAAGCTTGTCCAAAGCGGGGACAGCGGAAAGCAGTGCAACGCCGCCGCCGGGAACGATACCTTCTTCCACCGCAGCGCGGGTAGCGGCAAGCGCGTCCTCGATGCGCAGCTTCTTTTCCTTCATTTCGACTTCGGTAGCCGCGCCGACGTTGATTACGGCAACGCCGCCGACAAGCTTAGCCAAGCGCTCTTGAAGCTTTTCTTTATCGTAGTCGGAGGTGGTGTTTTCAAGCTGAACCTTGATGGACTTGACGCGAGCGGCAACGTCTTCGGCATTGCCTTTGCCTTCTACGATAGTGGTGTTGTCTTTGTCCACCTTGACGGTTTTGGCTCTGCCGAGCATAGAAAGGTCGGCGTCTTTAAGCTCGATACCGGTCTCGTTGGAGATGAGCGTGCCGCCGGTGAGCGCGGCAATGTCGCGGAGCATTTCCTTGCGGCGGTCGCCGAAGCCGGGGGCTTTGACGGCTACGCAGTTGAATGTGCCGCGAAGCTTGTTCACAACGAGCGTTGCAAGCGGTTCTTGCTCGATATCGTCGGCGATGATGAGCAATTTAAGTCCCTGCGCCACGATTTTTTCCAAAACGGGCAGGATTTCCTGAATATTGGAAATCTTGTTGTCGGTGATGAGAATGACGGGGTTGTCCAAAACGGCTTCCATCTTTTCGGTGTCGGTGCACATGTAAGGGGAGGCGTAGCCGCGATCGAACTGCATACCTTCGGTAAACGAAAGGTCTGTCGTCATGGTTTTGGATTCCTCGACGGTGATAACGCCGTCGTTGCCTACCTTTTCCATAGCCTCGCTGATGAGCGCGCCGATGGTTTCGTCGGACGCGGAAATGGACGCTACCTGCTTGATAGCGGTTTTGCCGTCAACGGCTTTGCTGATGGATTTGATTTGAGCGACTGCTGTTTCGGTAGCCTTTTCTATGCCTTTGCGCACGATCATGGGATTTGCGCCGGCGGCTACGTTTTTAAGTCCTTCGCGGATAATGGCTTGCGCAAGCAAGCAAGCGGTGGTGGTGCCGTCGCCCGCAACGTCGTTTGTTTTGGTGGACACTTCCTTTACGATTTGCGCGCCCATATTCTCAAACGGGTCTTCGAGCTCGATTTCCTTGGCGATGGTAACGCCGTCGTTTGTGATTAGGGGAGCGCCGTACTTTTTGTCGAGAACGACGTTTCTGCCCTTGGGGCCGAGCGTGATTTTAACGGTATCGGCAAGTGTATTTACGCCTTTTTCCAATGCTTTGCGGGCTTCGTCGCCCGTTTTGATTTGTTTTGCCATAATTTATCTCCTTAACATATATATAATAGGTTAGTGGCTTAGTCTTCTACGATAGCGAGCACGTCGCTTTGGCGCATAACGGTAAACGTTTTGTCGTCTACCTTGAACTCGCTGCCGGCATACTTGGAATAAATAACTTTGTCGCCGACCTTAACGACCATTTTTACGTCCTTGCCGTCTACCATTCCGCCGGGGCCGACCGCGGTAACGCGCGCCATCTGCGGTTTTTCTTGATCCTTAGCAAGCAGAACTATTCCGCTTTTCGTCTTTTCCTCCGTTTCCAACGGCTCAATAACTATACGGTCAAACAACGGTTTTATATTCATAATTTACCTCCTAAATTTTATGACCGTGCTTATATTATCCCATTCGCCCTTAAAAGTCAAGTAAATATTAAGGTTATTTAAAGGGGCGGTTATAAATTTTGTCGATATAAGTTGACTATATTGCCAAAAAAGTATTGACAAAATATGAACAATATGTTAACATTTAGCTGTATATATATAAAATT